>JBGTKH010000019.1:0-5557 GCA_041744735.1 Pirellulaceae bacterium
GGACGATTTCACGTACCGTATGCCGTGTGCCAGGTCGAAACGCCAGGAATGTTTTCGGGCTCGCAGTTCATCCGCGCGGTGTGGCTGGCTATCCAGAATCTTCAGGTAACGGGCAATGAGCTCAGACTGGTAATCGACCAGACCCCACTGCCCGCTGTCCGGCTGGATCAATCCCACGACAAACAATCGATCGTGCTGGGGGTGGAAGACGTTCATGAGCAAGTCCGGCCGCCCATCGCGCCAGTTGAGATGCCTGGTTTCGATGAAGGGGAAGCTGATGTGAAACCCGGTGGCATAGATCAACACGTCGATCGGCTCTTCGCTTCCGTCGACGAAACGCACGCGGTCGCCGCGCAGCAGGGCGATGTCCGGCTTGGGACGGATTTTCCCATGCGCGACATAGTACAGCATTTGCGAATTGATGATGGGGTGCGTCTCGAACAACTTGTGGTCCGGAGCCGGCAATCCATAATCCTGCGGCGTGCCAAGCGACAGCTTGACCATGCGGCCCGTGATCAATCGCCGCAGCCACAGCGGCAGCCGCCAGCGCAGCAAGCGTTCGCCGCACACGTCGATCGGCTTGCCTAGCAGAAACTTGGGCAGGAAATGATAACCGCGCCGCAGGCTGTGAAATGTAGCGGCCGCGTTTTGCGCCGCCTCGACCGCAATATCGCAGCCCGAATTGCCGGCGCCGACCACGAGCACGCGGCGGCCGCGCAGCATGTCGGGCGTCTTGTAATCGTGAGCGTGAATGATTTGGCCGTCGAAGTTGCCGGCGAATTCTGGCATCAGCGGGTCCCAATGATGACCGTTGGCAATGATCACGCCGCGGTAACGGCGCGGCAGTTGGCCGTCGCTGAAGCTCACGTCCCAACCGTCCCCCGCAGGCTCGACACGCAGCACTGCCGTGTTGAACGTGATTTCGTCATACAGCCCAAAGTGCCGCGCATACGCGCGCAGGTAGTCCAGCACCTGTCGGTGACTGGGAAACGGCGGGTATTCGTCGGGCATGGGGAAATCGGTGAATTCCGTCAGCCGCTTCGACGAGATCAAGTGCGTGGACTGGTAAACGCTGCTACACGGCTTGCCGAAGTACCAATTTCCCCCGACGTCGTCCTCGCGCTCGAAGCATTCCACGGAAATGCCCCGCTGTTTGAGGTTCTTCGCCGCGGTCAACCCAGCCGGGCCTGCACCG
Source organism: Pirellulaceae bacterium (assembly GCA_041744735.1). Taxonomy (GTDB): domain Bacteria; phylum Planctomycetota; class Planctomycetia; order Pirellulales; family Pirellulaceae; genus JBGTKH01. Next base: position 1,196 of record JBGTKH010000019.1, read on the forward strand.
ATCACACAAAATTTTCCAAAATTTTGTAAAAATCCCACAACAACTCTCACGTTTCATGTGTTTAACTAGGGTGCAGACCCACCAAACAGACTTTCCCCTTGCGCTTGCTGTTGACCGGCGACCAACTGCGACCTAAAATCCCCACCGGTGGAATGTCAGGCATTTTTCCATCGAGGGGCGTCGCTCCCGCCTTGCGGCCGCCAACCTGTGCGGGTGCTTCGACGTCCACGCCTGTATGTGCCTATTTGTATCGAAATGTTATTCGGGGCGGAATCGTCCTGCCGCCACGTCGGCCAGCATACGCGGGCCGAGAACTTGGAAGTGCGCGCATCGGAACATGAACAGAGATCGATCAGCCCGCGCCAAGCGATGGCTGAGGAGGTACGCAAATGAAGATATCCAAAGCAACTTCGGCCGACGATTACAAGTTGTCGAGCAGCTTCGAGGCCGTACGCAAAAAGCTGATGGACCAGCGGTACGCCGACCGGCTGGAAAAGCCGCTGGCTTACTGGGCCTTGCCGAACGACCGGCGGTTGCCGCTGGCGTTTTTGGGCCGTTCCGTTGGCGATTTGCTCGCAACGCCCTTCGACGAATTGACGGCCACGCCCGGGATCGGCCATAAGAAAATCTGTTCGCTAGTGAAGCTGCTGCATCGGGCGATCGAGGATAAACCGCCAGCGGTGCCGTTCGGGGTCAATGAGTTCCTCGAAGAGGATGACAACGAGTCCCTCAGCACATCGGTTGACGGCAGCGAATTTGATTCGGCGATGGTGTCCGAGTCGCTGTGGGTCCAGTGGCGCGAGACGGTCCGCAAACACGGCCTCGGCGCCGAAAAGCTGGGGCGGCTGGCGCCCACGTTGCAAGCCTTGCCCACCGTGATCTGGAATACGCCGCTCAGCTTCTACATGAATTACACCGTATCGGAGATCCGGCAACTGAAGACGCACGGCGAGAAACGTGTGCGCGTGGTGCTCGAGGTGTTTTACCTGGTGCACAAGATGCTAAGCGGCATCAGCCTCGACAGTCACCTCGTGCCGCGTTTAGCACCCAAGTTCGTGCCGCCCATGGAACGCTGGATCGCCGCTAAACTGGAAGCCAGCGAAGCACCGGCCATTGACGAAGTCCGCCGCAGTTTGGCCACGCCGCTGCTAAGGCAGATCGAAGTCGACGCCGGTCCCAGCGTGCATCGACTGGCCGAAGGCCGGCTGGGCGTACGCGCTGCGGCACAAAGCGTGCGGCTGCAGTCACGAAAGATGGGCGTCACCCGAGCCCGCGTCTATCAATTGCTGGATGAGTGCAGCAAGATCATGACCGTCCGCTGGCCGCAAGGCCGATGCGCGCTGATTGACCTTTCGCAAAAGTTGGCCGAACAATCCGCGAGCGAGGACGTGATCCAACTGTGCGGCGCCTTACAGGAATTGCTGTTCCCCGAAAAGCAATTGGCACATGAAGAGAACGGTCACGAGGAAGCGAATTAGGAAGACGTCCCGATGCTCAACAAGCTCTTTGATCTCAGCGGCCGAGTCGCGTTGGTTACCGGCGGCAGTAAAGGAATTGGCAAGGCGATCGCGCGAGCTTACGCCGAGGCGGGCGCCGACGTGGCGGTCTCCGCGCGGCATGAAGACGAATTGAAAAAGGCTGCGGCGGAAATCAAGGATGGGCTGGACGTGCGCGTCGAGTATTTCGTTGCCGACATGTTGGAGCGGGAACAGGTGCAACAACTTGCCAAATCCGTCACAACCAAGTTGGGCAAGGTCGACATCCTCGTGAACAACGCCGGCAGCAACAAGCCGCAGAATCTGGTCGATGTCACCGACGATAGTTGGGATCAGATTCTGGAGTTGAATCTGACCAGTTGCATGTCGCTGGCCCGCGCATTGGCGCCGAGCATGATCGAGAGGAAGTGGGGCCGCATCATTCACCTCTCATCGGTCATGGCCCTAGCATCGAACCCCGGCCGCGGCCTTTACTCGGCGACAAAGGCCGCCTTGATCGGCATGGCTCGGGCACACGCGCTGGAATTAGGGCCATCGGGCGTAACCGTCAACTGCATCGCGCCCGGCCCGGTGATGACGGACCTGCCGATGAATCTGCTGAACGACACTCAGAAGAAAAAATTCGCCGAACTGACCGCCGTAAAACGCTGGGGTCAGCCCATCGACATGGTTGGCCCCGCCTTGCTGCTGGCCACTGAGGCCGGCGCATTCATTACCGGCAACGTGATCGTGGCCGACGGCGGCATGCTCTGCCGAACATTCGAGTAGACACGACTAAGTCTGACATGTCGTGGTTGGGTCCGCGAACCTTACGCGCTGTTCCCACGCGGCTGCCTACTTGGGCACTTCAATTGTCGGTTCGCCTTCCAGATAACCTAAGTCGGTCAAGAACTCGTCCATCGCGCGCACGGTTTTTAGGTAGGAACTGTTGTCGCCGCGGCCGTAGTTGAAGAAACCGTGGGCTTGGCCTTCGTAGCCGATCAGTTGGCAGCGATTGCTGGCTTTGGTCATGGCTTCGGTGAATTGTTTGGCGGATTTGAAAGTGACCGTGGTGTCGGCCTCGCCGTGAAAGATGATCGTGGGCGGGGCGCCGGCTTTGACTTGGTGGTAGGGCGACAGCGCGATGGGATCGACGCCCATGCGCTGTTGCAGATTCTCCAACCGCACGGCGTCGAAGGGTTGCTCGCCGTCGATCGCGGCCAGCACCAGCGCCGGGTTGAACAACACCATTGCATTGGGCACGCTGCTGACTGAGGCGTCTTCGGTTGATTCGTCGAAGCCTTTCACGACACCCGTGCAGGCCGTGATGTGCCCGCCCGCTGAACCACCGCCGGCCGCGATGCGATTCGGGTCGATGCCCAGCCGATCCGCGTTAGCTCGCACCCAGCGCACCGCCGACTTGGCGTCGGCCACGCAACTGACCGCCTTCGTTTGATGCCGCGAGGCGACTCGATAATCGGCCGTCATGGCCACCATGCCGCGCGACGCCAGATACTTGCACTGCTCCTGAAACTGACTCGGCGAACCGCTGGTCCACCCGCCCCCAAAAAAGAACACCATCGCCGGCCGCTCGTCCGAAGCCTTGTGGCCGTCGGGGTGGTAGATGTAAACGTTCAGCTTCACGTCCCCCACGGTCTTGTATACCTCGACCTTCGCACCCGCCAGATGCGGCGGATAAGCGCGGTCTTGACCAAAGGCGGACTGGCCAAGCAGCGTGAGGACGATGATTAGCGTAGTGATGGTTCGCATGGTGCACTCGTGGGGTTATTCTGAGCCACAGGCTCGCTCGATGGCTTGCGGAATGGTCTCCGCGACGTCGAAGAAGCGATCCAGCTTTGTGACGTGTAAGACCATCGAGACAAATGGCGGCAGCGAGGCGAGCACGACGCGGCTGGAATTGGTGTTGGCGTCGGTGACCAAGAGCACGAGATTTGAGATCCCGTTGCTGGTGATACGGTCGGCCCCTGAAAAATCGACGACCAGCTTCGTCCCCCGCTGCTCCACGAGCGGATGCAGGTACTCGCGAAATAGTTCTGCGGCCGAGTCGTCGATCGTGCCGGCAACCTTTCCCAACACGTAACCCGATTCATGCGTGACTTTCAATTCCATCGCGAACCTGCGACTTGCCAAGCAGAACGCTTGCGTTGACACGTTGAGAAAAAGACGCCCGCTTACTGACCCGCCTGTCATGCGGCACTTTCCCCAGCATACAATACCGCGGCGACGGAGAAAACCACCGAAGAATAATATTGTAGTTACAATTCTTTCATGCTGCGGTTGCCCCGGTCCAAGCAACCACGTTCGGGAGGCTCTCGCGATGGCCGATGTCCGAGTCAGCCGTGCTCAAGTCGAGTCCGGCCAACTGCCACGAATATGCATGTGCTGCGGTGCGCCCGCCACGGTCTACAAAGAGCACAAGTTCAACTATCAGCCGACGTGGATGATCGTGTGCCAGTTGCTGGTGCCGGCGATCATCCGCTGGATCTTGGCTTCGCGAAAGGTGATTGCCAAAGCGCCGTTGTGTCCCAGTCACGCGCACCGGTTGCGCTTACCTTACTACATGCAACTGGCGCTGCTGGCAGTGCTGCTGTTGTTGCTGCTTATCTGCATCGTGGCCATTTCGCTGAACGCGATGGAATCGATTGGCATCGTGCTGGCCATATTCTTGCTGCTGATACTGCCGGCCGGAATTATTGGCGTGATTGTCGTCCAGGTGCTGACGCCGCGTGCGGTGGTGATCGATCCGAAATTTATCGAGTTCACGCACGTGGCGCCGGCATTTGCCAGCGCGCTCGGGCAGCGTTCGTCGCCAGCCGCGGCGGGATACGGAAGCTTTGGCGGCGCTGCGGCAATGCCGGGCCAATGG
>JBGTKH010000020.1:0-5763 GCA_041744735.1 Pirellulaceae bacterium
CCGGCGTGATCGCACCGACCAGCGCCAACAACGCGGCCGTCGGCGGCGCGTGGATTCCGGCGCTGGTGTTCGGCGTGCCCGGCGACGCAGTAACGGCGATCGTGTTGGGCGCGCTGCTGATGTACGACATCAAACCGGGCCCGTTGATCTTCGAGCAGAGCGGCGACCAAGTGCGGGCGATTTTTCTAATCGCGCTGGTCACGCAACTACTATTGCTTCCGGCCGGTTACTTTGGAATCAAAGCATTCGGCCTGATCTTGCGGCTGCCACGTAGCATCGTGCTGACGGGCGTGGTGTTGTTCTCCGTCGTCGGTGCGTACGCGTTGAACAACAGCCTGTTCGACGTCTGGGTGATGTTCGCGTTTGGCCTCGTCGGTTTCTTTCTCGAATCACGGCGAGTTCCGTTAGCGCCGTTGATCCTGGGGCTGATTCTCGGACCGATGGTGGAGACGAACCTGCGCACCGGTTTGATAAAATCGGGAAATGACTTGACGCCGTTTTTCACACGGCCTGATAGTATCGTGTTGATTGCCCTGCTGCTATTTGCCTTCTTCGCCGGGCCCGTGGTGCGAGTGATTCGTGGTCGATTGTTCGGGGTCGCAAATACCGCAGATGAGCGACGGAGCGAACCATGACGCGGATGAGGCAGCCCATTGCGGATCGTGGCAATCGTATCGCAATAGCGCCGACCGTTGGACGCCGGGAAAAAACGTCTTGCCCCAAACTCGATTGCGGTTACAATCCGCCCCACTTGTCGTTGGTCTGCCCGCTGCTCAATTCTCGATGGGCCATGAATCACATGCTATCGCCTGAACCGTTTGTCGACATTCATTGTCATCTGTTGCCCGGAATTGATGACGGGTCGAAGTCCTGGGACGAGTCGTTGGAGATGGCTCGCATCGCGGTGGCGGACGGGACGGAAACGATTGTTGTTACACCGCACCAGTTGGGCGCGTTTCGTCACAATGGCGGCGCCGAGGTGCGTGACCGCACGGCGGAGCTGCAGCGGGTGCTAGCGGATCACGACATTCCCTTGCGCGTGTTGCCTGGCGCGGACGTGCGGATCGAGACGGACATGATCGCCAAGCTTCGTGCGGGCGATGTGCTGACGCTGGCGGACCACCGCCTACACGTGCTGTTGGAGCTGCCGCATGAGTTGTATTTTCCGCTGGAACCGGTGCTCGACCAACTTCACACCGCCGGCATGGTCGGCATCTTGTCTCATCCCGAGCGAAACCAGGGGCTATTGAAAAAGCCCTCGCTGTTGGAGCCGCTGGTCGAATACGGCTGTCTGATGCAAGTCACCGCTGGCAGCTTGCTGGGAACTTTCGGCCCAGAGAGTCGGGAACTGTCCGAGCGCATGCTCGAATCGGGGCTGGTCCATTTCGTGGCCACCGATGCACACGGCTGCCGGTCGCGGCGGCCGCTGATGCAGCGGGCGTTCGCACGAGTGGTCGAACTGGCGGGCGAGGCAACGGCCATCGAATTGTGCTGTCGAAATCCGGCAGCGGTCGCCGAAGGTAGAGATGTCGAAGTGCAGCCGCCCACCGTCAAGCGCCGCGGACTGCCGCGCTGGATGAGTTGGCTGCGTGCCGCTTGATCACCCACGTAAAGGCGACTCTCTTGCTGCGAACTTCTGCGTACTCTTTGCTCGTCGCAGCTTGCCTGTCGGCGTCCACGGCTGCCCAAGAGCGCTGGGCCGATGAGCGGATCGCGGGTCCGTTTACTTGTCACGCGGATTTTTCGTTGGACGAACATCCCAGTTTGCTGGCAGAGCTGGAACAGCTACAACGCGACGTGACTCGGACGCTGGGCATCGTCGAATCGCGCGAGCCGGTACACCTGCACCTATTTGCTCGCAAGTCGACCTATCAGAGCTATCTGCAGGCATATTTTCCGAATCTGCCGTATCGGCGGGCTATGTTCATTAAAGCGCGCGGGCCGGGCATGGTGTTCGCTTATCGCAGCGGCGATTTTGAAGTGGACGTGCGGCACGAAAGCACGCACGCGCTGCTGCATGCGTCGCTGCCGATGGTGCCGCTGTGGCTGGACGAAGGGCTGGCGGAATACTTCGAAGTGCCGCCGGACGAGCGAGCGTTCGATAGCCCGCATTTGCTCGGCGTGAAGTGGAGTGCGCGGCTGGGAATCATTCCGCAAATGGAAAGGCTCGAGAAAATACGTGAGTTGGCGGAGATGGACAGTGCCGAGTATCGACATGCGTGGGCCTGGGTGCACTTTATGCTGCACGGCCCGCCGGAAGCGCGCGACGAACTGGTCCGTTATCTGGCCGACATCCAAGCGCATGCACCGCCGGGCCGATTGAGCGAACGCCTGCGCCGCCGGCTGCCCGACTTGGATCAGCGGCTGGCCGAACATTTCACAGGCTGGAAGCGCTGAAGGAAACCGTCCACCGGTTAAAAATTATGGTCGGGCGCAAAAGATGTCTTGACGGCAAAATGGTTTTTGACGAAAAGTGCGATCGTGAACATATTTTTGTGTGGACCGGCAGGGTCTATGGCCGATCCAAGGGGTGTATCACCAAGCCCTTTATCCGGAGGATTCCGAAAATGAAGACGAGTAAGTTGCTTAAAGGTTGCGCATTGTCAATGGCGCTGGCCGGGATGTTGAGCCCGCAGATCGTATCCGCGGCCGGGCCGGCGAACCCGACGACGGGTCGCCAAGCCTCGCAAGTGTCCGTGGTCTCCGACGTAGCGTTACAGGACGACGGTGTTCTGACCGGACAGGTGGTCAACAAGCAGGGCGTGCCGCAGGCCGGAACAGCGATTCGGGTTGTGTTCCAAGGGGAACCCGTCGCTGCTGCTCAGACCGACAAGGACGGCCGGTTTTCCATCAGCGGTTTGCGCGGCGGCGTGCATACGGTGGAAACCATGGAGAGCGGTGGGATTTACCGTTTTTGGGCTCCGCGCACGGCTCCGCCGGCTGCCGCGAGCGGTGTCTTGCTGGTAAACGACGAACTGGCTCAGCGCGGCCAAGGCAGTGACAACGCGCGGCGTTACGTGGCTGGCGCTGTTGGCGGCGGTTTGCTCACGGGCGGCACCTACTGGGCCTTGGACCACAATCCGAGTGGTTCCTAAAACGTAGGGCCTTCAACGCCAACCGAGGTGAAACACCGTGCCTCGTCAGACATTGACTGACGAGGCACTTTGTGTTTCTTGACGCATCGAAACCGGCCCCCCGAGCATTTCGTAGGCTGGGAGCGCTGAATGAAACCGTCCACCGGTAAAGAAAGTTGGTCGGGAGCAAAAGATGCCTTGACGGCAAAATGGTTTTTGACGAAAAGTGCGATCGTGAGCATATTTTTGTGCGGACGGCCACGATCTCTGGCCGATTCAATGGAACATGTTACCAAGCCGTTTAATTGGAGGATTCCGAACATGAAGTGGAGCAAGTTGCTGAAAGGTAGCGCGTTTTCGCTGGCGCTGGCCGGGATGTTGAGCCCGCAGATCGTATCCGCGGCCGGGCCAGCGAACCCGACGACGGGCCGCCAAACGTCGCAAGTGTCCGTGGTCTCCGACGTCGCGTTACAGGACGACGGTGTTCTGACCGGACAGGTGGTCAACAAGCAGGGCGTGCCGCAGGCCGGAACAGCGATTCGGGTTGTGTTCCAAGGGGAACCCGTCGCTGCTGCTCAGACCGACAAGGACGGCCGCTTTTCCATCAGCGGTTTGCGCGGCGGCGTGCATACGGTGGAAACCATGGAGAGCGGTGGGATTTACCGTTTTTGGGCTCCGCGCACGGCTCCGCCGGCTGCCGCGAGCGGTGTCTTGCTGGTGAACGACGAACTGGCTCAGCGTGGCCAAGTCAGTGACAACGCGCGGCGTTACGTGGCTGGCGCTGTTGGCGGCGGTTTGCTCACGGGCGGCACCTACTGGGCCTTGGACCACAATCCGCATGGTTCCTAAAACGCAGGCCCTTCCGCGCCGACCGAAGTGAAACACCGTGCCTCGTAAGGTATTGCCTGACGAGGCACTTTGTGTTTCTTGACGCATCGAAACCAGCCTCCGAGCAAACACGCCTAGTGCTTTGTCAAACTTGTAATTTAGGGTAGATCGATTTCAACTTCATGCGAGCATCGTCAACTCTGAATTGCCAGTCGACGTTTCGCTGTCGATGATTGCTGTGCGTGTGCCAAGCGGTCGTTTCTCCGCGGAGTTCGGGTGTGAGTGTTCAGATTGTCGCTGACCAAGATCACCTGCTTCGCTGACCGGTATCGAGTCCGCAGCAAGTGTTCCACTTCCATGCTCGCGGCGAATTCGGCATCGGCTTCTGGCGGAATGACCCAATACTCGATCTTCTTTTTCGTGAAGTTGTTTTTTTAGCGTTCCACGCAGGGTCTCGTGGCTGACCGACTCCACGATTTCCAGCGCCACGGCTTGTTCCGCCAACAGTCGCAGCGTCCAGTTCGCGTATCCTTTCGGCGGCTGTCCCAGCCACAAGGCGATAATCTTGGCTTCTTGGCCTCCGTCGAGGATCTTTCCACGAGCTCGACGTTTAGGTTTGCCATGGTTCGCGATTTCAAACCCCTCGGTCACGAATCGCTCTCGAATGTTCTCCACGGTTTTCGTGCGGCAGTCGAACGCTTCGGCAATTTCCCGATCGGTCCAGTTGGGCCCATCAGCATCCGCCTTGAGCACAACTCGGGCGCGAAGCACCTGCTGAGACGAAACACGTTGCTTCTTGACCAGACCGTTCAATACTTCCCGTTCGGCATCCGTGAGCCGAACAACGTACTTCTTTTGCATGACCCAACCCGCCTTGGTTGGGCGTACATTGACAAATTTCTCCCTTGAACGCTACCCTAATTTGCAAGTTTGACAAAGCACTAGCATCCTGGTGGGCCAGCGCTAGCAATGTTTTCCCGTTCCACTCTTTCACCAACATTGTTTGCAGTCTTTGTCGAGGAATCGTTTTCCGTTACCGATAGTACCTGTAACGATAATGACGACGTTGTGGGGCCGCGCGTTGTTGACATCCTTAATCCCAAGTTGACGGCGCCAGACGGTTTTGGTATTTACCCGGCATCCTGAGCGACCTGCCAAAGATCGCCGGATTTTAGAGTCAGCACGTTCGCCGCGCTGCGCGAGTTTCGGGAACTCGTTGGTAGCGCTATCTTGTCGGGACCGCATTCGCATCGTTTGTAATCTTGTCGAAGTCGCGTCATGAAGCTGCCAAAACAACGTGGTCGCTGTGTGTTTTTACCGACCTCACGGCGGTGTTGGGGCGCCGCCGTGCTGTTGGTCGCCCTGGCCGGATGTCATCAGGGCGTGCATCGTGCCAAGAACCTGCCGCCCGAGTACTGGGCGCCGTCGGTCAGCAGCGCGCAGTCGCTGGACCTGTCTCGTTTGGCCAGCGCCGCAACGCGCAGCGAAGTGATCCAACCGGGCGACGTACTCGAAGTGTCGCTCAGCACGGGGTTGGAGTTGGCGGAGCCGGTCAAGTGGCCGCTGCGCGTGGGCAACGACGGCGCGGTCAACGTGCCGCTGGTGGGCCAGGTCTCCGTAGCAGGGCTGAACCCGATCAACGCCGATTTTGCGATTGGCGACGCATCGGTTCGCCGCGGCGTTTACCGTGCGCCGCAAGTCTCGGTGCAAGTTGCCAGCCGGCACAGCAATCAAGTTTCCGTGACTGGCGCCGTGGTAAAGCCGGGCGTGTACGCATTGCCGTCAGTCAGCAGCGACTTGTTGGCGGCGCTGGTGGCGGCCGGCGGACTGACCGAAGAGGCGGGCACGATCGTCGAAATCC
>JBGTKH010000021.1:0-23219 GCA_041744735.1 Pirellulaceae bacterium
ATCGAACCGACACCTCCGCTTCCCGATGCCTATCGTGAATGGGCCGACCGCCTGCTGCGAGAGAAGGGCTTGCGCGACAGCAGCAATCCCTCGCGGGGATGAGTCACTTCCTCGGCCTGCCTATCCACGACGAAGTTCAACGAAGCGGCGGAATTCTTCGGGGACGGGGACTTCGAAGCGGCAGTGCTGGCCGGTGAGCGGGTGATCGAAGGCCAGCAGCCGGGCGTGGAGGGCTAAGCGGGCCGCCGGCCAGTGACGATGTTTTGCACGCTGGTGCTCGTAGCGCTGGTCGCCCAAGACGGGATGTCCGGCCTCGGCAAAGTGAACTCGGATCTGATTTCGACGGCCCGTTTCCAGGTGGATGCGAACCAGCGTCGCATCGTCCAAGAGCCGCTGGACTTCGTAGTGCGTGATGGCCACTTCGCCGATGTTGGGGTCGTGGGTGGTGTACCGCTTCAAGCTCTTGTTGGTGGCCAGCCGGCTGCGAAACGTGCCGCTGGTTTGCGTCAGCCTTCCGGCCACGAGGGCCAGGTATTCGCGCTCGGGCTGATGCAGTTCAAATTGGCGCCGCAAGTGACGCTGGGCCTCGACAGTCTTGGCGAAAACCAGCACGCCGGACACTCCGCGGTCCAGCCGATGAACCGCCAGCACTCGCACCTGGCGCCGGCGATTGGCTTTCGTCAGGTAAGCGGAGACGCGCTGGATCAGCGTGTTCGACTCACGCTTGGGCGAGGGGACGGTCAAACACTGGGCCGGCTTACTGACGACGATCAAATGCTCGTCTTCGAACAAGATGTCGAACCCCAGGTGCTTCGGCGGCTTCTTTTTCGGCGCGTAGCGTTGGCCGGGATCGTAGCGAATTTCCAGGCTGTCGCCGCTCGCCAATCGCTGCCACGGGGCCGCACACGGCTGGCCGTTCAGCCACACGCAATGCTGTTGGAACAGACCCACGGTTTGCCGCCGCGAAGTGCCGGCCAGCGACTGCACGGCGCGATCCGCTTTGCACAGATCGGCGGGCGTTTCCGCAGTGATTTGCAGAGCCTTGATGATCAGGGACATGACCGCTGCACTCGCGGCACCTCTTACCGCTTCTTATCCGCGGGCTTGCTGTCCGGCTTTTTGCCGCCCTTTTTCACTTTCATCTTCTTCTTGTCGTCTTTTTGGCGATTGTCACCCTTACCCATTGTCGTTTCCTTTTTCCAGAAATTGTTGTACTGGCCTGACTCCCGACCCCGCTCCGCGCCCGCGCGTTACGATGTCGGCTGCTTGACTTTGCTTTCCGCGAAGCCTGTTCGACACATACTAGCGTATGCGAGGCGATCCGCGAACCGCGGTTAGCTTTCTAGTGCTTTGTCACAGCTTGATTTTCGGGTGAGCCGAACGCGCGAGTGTCGGGCGGTCGGCAAAAACGCCCGTGGCTAGCGCCATCGGCTCACAGTTCAAGCCGAATGTGGAACCAATTCTAACCAACTGCCCCTTCTAATTTCGCGGCGGATCGGGTTATACTTGACCCGCGTCCTTTGGGGCGACCCCGCAGCAGACCGTGGCACACCAGGTTAGGAAGCACGCCATGACACGACTCGATGATGGCCGGCGCCGTGCGACGAAGGCCACCGCCGCATGGATTCTTTGCTCACTCTTGGCATTCTTGGCAGCGCCGATTGACATGCGGGCCGATGAGCCGCGCGAGGCAGACTCGGTCGCCGCGGGGGATATCGCAACCGACGCTGTACTGGTCGAGATCTACGAAGGGCTACCGACGGCGGACACTTGGGAATTTGAATTGGCAACTCCCACAGAGTCGTTTACACAGACAGGATTTGCTCTCGCGGATTTACCCAAGAAGTACACGTCCAGCGGCGTGATTGCAGATCGCTCGAATCCGTTTCTCGTGCGGCTGTCGTTGAAGCAGCGCGTGGCGGCGGGGCAATCCGACCTGTTGCTGCGTGCTCGGGGCGCGGCCCGGTTGCTGGTCGATGGCCAGATCGTGGCGAAGACGAATTTCGTAAACCGCAATGCCAGCGGTCACGAAGAGGTTCCGCAACTGGCCCAGCCGCAACACGCCGGCATGCGGCCGCTGTCGCCCGGATTACAAGAGCGGATGATTACGCTCGCGCTCGACGATCAAGAGCACGTTTTCCGGTTGGATATCATCGTTGGCGGCAAGGGGCTGCGGGCGGAGATTGGTGAGTTGTGTGTGGCGATCGGCGGCAAGGGCGAACCGTTAACGTTGCTGGCTGCCGCAGGAGCCAATCCAATTCCGCTGACGGATGATGCTTGGGCTTTGTATGCCAATCGTTGCTACAAACAATTGAACGAGATGGACGCTCGCAACCGCAAGCAGGCGGCAACGGAAACTGAAGAGTATTGGGAAATACGGCACGACATCGCAAGACGTGAAATCGCTGAGCAACCGGCACTGCCGCTGCCCGAAATCCCGCTGGAGATACCGGTGCACAACGCGGTGGATCATTTCATCGGCGCGCGATTGGTCGATGCGGGCGTTCGACCGGCGCACTTGACCGACGATTATGCGTTCTTACGCCGCGTGACGCTCGACACTGTCGGTGTGATTCCAACGCCCGACGAGATTGCCGCTTTCATTAGTGACGACCGAGACTCCAACCGCCGCGGACGCGTGATCGACCGGCTGTTGGACGATCCGCGCTGGGCCGATCATTGGGTCGGCTATTGGCAAGACGTGCTGGCCGAGAACCCCGGCATCCTCAAGCCCGAGCTTAATAACACGGGACCGTTCCGCTGGTGGATTTACGAGTCGTTTCTGGACAACAAGCCAATTGATCGCTTTGTCAGCGAGTTGGTGATGATGGAAGGCAGCCGCTACGGCGGCGGTCCGGCCGGCTTTGCGATGGCCACGCAGAACGACTCGCCGATGGCCGCCAAGGCGCACGTGCTCGGCCAAGCCTTTCTGGGGCTGAACATGACGTGTGCCCGCTGCCACGACGCGCCGTATCATCCGTTCAAGCAGGAAGAACTGTTCAGTCTGGCGGCAATGTTGGACCGCAAAACGATTTCGTTGCCCGCGACCAGCACCGTGCCGACAACGCCCGGCGCTCGCAAGCCGCTGGTCGAGATTTCGCTGAAGCCGGGCGACAAGATCGAACCGCATTGGCCGTTCGCCGATTTAGCGTCCAGCGATCTGCCGGATGGAGTGTTGCGGAATTCGGATGATGCGCGGGAGCGGCTCGCGGCATTGATCACGTCGCCGCACAACGCACGGTTCGCTCAAGTGATCGTGAATCGGTTGTGGCAGCGATACATGGGGCGCGGGATCGTCGAGCCGGTTGATGATTGGGAAGTGGCTACGCCAACGCATCCTGAACTGCTGGATTACCTGGCTCGCGAGTTGGTGCTGCACGATTACGATTTGAAGCACGTCGCGCGGTTGATTCTGAATTCGCATGCATATCAACGGGAAGTTCGGCGCGACGGGAGCGACGAAGACTTGTCGGTCGTGCGGTTGTACGCTTCGCCCACGCGGCGTCGGATGACGGCCGAGCAACTGGTCGATTCTCTGTTCGCCGCGGCGGGTAAGCAATTGAATACCGAGCCGTTGACGCTCGATCCCGATGGGCGGCGGCCGGTCGAGACGTTTTTGAATTTGGGCACGCCGCGGCGGGCGTGGGAGTTTACGTCTTTGTCGAACGAGCGTGACCGGCCGGCGCTGGCTTTGCCGGCGGCGCAGAGCATCGTCGATGCGCTAGTGGCCTTTGGCTGGCGCGACGCGCGGCCGAATCCGATCACCGTGCGTGAAGAAACGCCCACCGTGCTGCAGCCGCTGACGCTGGCCAACGGCATCGTCGGCAGCCGCGCGTCGCGGTTGTCGGACGATAGTGCGGTGACACAACTTTGTCTGCAAGACATGCCGGTCGAGCAGTTGGTCGAGCGCGTAACGCTGCTGTTGATGTCGCGGCGGCCGGCGGACGACGAGCGAACCATGTTTGTCGAACTCTTGGCCGACGGCTATGAAACTCGCAAAGTTGCCGCACAGAAAACTGACAGCGAGCAACGCACGATTGCGAAGCGCAACGCCGTCTCATGGTCGAACCACCTGAGTGCGGAAGCCACCAAGATCAAGCTGGAACTAGAACGCGCCGCCCGCGAAGGCGACCCGCCGACCAAACGCTTGCAACCCGACTGGCGCGAGCGGATGGAAGACGTCGTGTGGGTGCTAATTAACTCACCCGAATTTGTATTCGTTCCCTAACTCCCATACGTCCCATCACTCGTGACACGCAGAATGAAGCCCGAACAACCAACACGCCGCCAATTCCTCAGAAGATCCGGCCAAGTCGGTCTCTTGGCCGCCGGCGCGCTAAGTCTTGGCGGAGTCAATCCACTGGCGTCTCTCGCATTGGCCGAAGAGCCCACGAGTCAATCCGCGCTCGCTGGCAAAGCCGACAGTTGTATCTTCATTTGGCTGGGCGGCGGCGCTTGTCACATTGACACTTGGGACCCGAAGCTGAAGGGCGATCCGAAGGCGAAGAAGGCGGGGTCGTATTACGATCGGATTCCGACGGCGATTCAAGGCGCGGAAGTGTGCGAACATTTGCAACGAATGGCGCCGCTGATGGATCGCACGGTGATCATGCGCAGCGTGTATCACGACGTGATCGACGAACATGCTGCGGCCGTCAACCGCGTGCACGTCGGCCGGCCGCCGACCGGCACGACGCAGTATCCGTCGATCGGTTCGGTGGTGGCTCACGAGTTGGGCGCGCGCGGCGAAGGCGTGCCGGCTTATGTCGTGATGGGCTATCCCAGCGCCAGTCGCGGCCCGGGCTTTCTGGGCGCCGAATGCGGCTACGTTTATTTGACCGACACGCAGCTTGGGCCGGCGGGTTTGAAGCGGCCCGACGACGTTAGCGATCAGCGTCAGCAGCGGCGCGAGGCACTGCTGGCAAAACTGCGCGAAGGATATTTGCAGCAGCATGCGGCCGATCAGAAGATCAAGGATTACGCCGCCGCCAGCGTCGCAGGATTTCGTTTGGCCGGGCCGAAATTCATGAGCGTCTTCGATCTCCAGAGCGAGGCGGACTCGTTGCGCGAAGTGTATGGCGGCGAGTTCGGCCAGCGCTGTTTACTGGCGCGGCGGTTGGTCCAGAGCGGCGTGCGGTTTGTCGAAGTTTCGTTCAACTTAAACTTCCTCAACGGCACCGGCTGGGACACGCACAACGAAGGGCAGTTGAACCAGCACGTGCTGATTCAAGAACTGGATCAAGCGCTGGCGGCGCTGATTGTCGATCTCGAGAAACACAAACGGCTCGACCGCACGTTAATCGTCGTGGCGACCGAATTCGGCCGCCCGCCCGAATTCGACGGCGGCGGCGGCCGCGGCCACTACAGCAAAGCCTTCAGCATGCTGCTGGCCGGCGGCGGATTGCGAACCGGGCAAGTCATCGGAACGACCGACGAGTTGGGAAAGAAGATCATCGACCGGCCTGTCTCGATTCCCGATCTGCATGCCACGATCTACACGGCGCTGGGAATCAATCCTGCAGAGGAACTCTATGACGGCGATCGTCCGGTGCCAATTACGGATCGCGGGAATGCGGTGCGGGAAGTCTTGGCGTAGTGCATCGTGACGACTTATTCGTCGGGGGTTGCCGAAGTCGCTAGACTTTGGGCGGCCTTGAGAACGGCCAAACTCTGGCGAGTTCGGCTACCTCGGGGCAACCCGCATTCTTCGCAACGGCAAATCCTCTAAAAAATTCTCGGATTCTCTAAAGCTGAGAATTTGACAACGGCGCAACGTGACATAGGTTTCAAGTGCAGAGGGAAAACGTCTACGGACGTGTGAACTCTGACGCAGCGGCCTTTCGGGGCGGCTGCGGAGGCAAGTCTCCTATCGAACGAAATCTGAACTAGTCACGTCACTGTTCTTCTCGATCGACGGGCGATTTGGCTTTAAGAGCCTGCTGCCTCACATCCTCGATAAAGGCAAACCGGTCGCAAGGCCGGGGCGCAAAGCCAAGGACCACGCCACAGTTTCTGCGGCGCGGCAGCCTGGTTGCCGAACGGATGTTGAACGTTGCTGAGCGGGGCACTCGGTGGCGAACAGTATTCACTTGGGCGAATTGAAGAGGAAGAGGCACTTTGCACGTCAAAGTTTGGGTTTTCGCCGGGCGCACAGCAGGCCCGTGTTGTTCGTTGTAGCAGCACGGCACTCGGCGGGACCCGTAACGTACCCATGATCAAGGCGGTCAATCACTGCGGCCATTCGTATGCCGTCAGGACCGCGAAAGGTGGAGGAACCTATGAAGAGTTTCGTGAAGAAAGTGCAGCGTTTCCTGGTTTCGGAAGATGGCCCGACCGCGGTTGAGTACGCGGTGATGCTGGCCCTGATCGTGATCGTCTGCTTGACGGCGATTCAGGCCATCGGCACCAACTCGAAGGCTTCGTTCCAGGGCATCGCCGACAACATCGAGGCGGCCAACCTGGAAGGCGGCCTGGGATCGTAATGACTCGCCGACGCTCAATTGTGAGCTAGGCTTGTTTTGAAAGAACTTTCGCCCCCACGGCGCTCACGGCGAGCGCCGTGGGGAATTTTGGCATTCGGACTAAGCTGATGTACCCAATCATTCCAGGAAACGCGATGGCCGGCACGCTCGAAATGGTGTGCTGCTTTTTCACTGTCGTGGCGGCAGTCGTCAGCTACTTGCTGACCCTGCGTGCCTAAACACGACGCGCGGTGACTCGCGGTCGCTGGAAGCAACACGCCTGAAACACACACCGGGTAAGGAAGAAGGACATGAATCTACTGTCTACGCTGGGAGCTTCCATGCTCGACAACTGGCACGTTTGGTTTGTATCGGTCGTCTTGGTTGTGGCGGCCGTGATCGACGGATATCTGTTAAAGGTGCCCAACTGGCTGACGTATCCGTTCATCCTTGCCGGCTGGATTTACAGCGCGGCAGCGTACTCTTTCCAGGGCCTGCCGTGGTGGGAAGGGCTAGGCTGGAGCGTGCTAGGCACGGTGGTCGGCCTGCTGCTGCTGCTGTCCGCTTACGCGATTGGCGGCATGGGAGCTGGCGACGTGAAATTGCTGGCGGGCGTCGGTGCTTGGCTGTATAGCACGCACACGTTTTACGCCTTTTGCGTGTCGGTCATCGTGGGTGCCGTGCTGGCAGTGGCGATGGTCTCATACCGCCGGGACTGGAAGAAACACTCGATGCAGTTTTGGGTAATCCTGAACGAAATCCTGATCATTCGCGATCCGAACCAACTGTCGGCGATTGCGGCCGAGCGTAAAAAGTCGATGCTGCTGTTGCCTTACGGCATTCCGATCGCCATTGGATCGATCGGCTACTTTGCTTGGATGGGACTGTTGATGTAAGAGGCGTGAACGACAGCGCTGCCAAAACTGGGCAAATCGTGATTGTCGTTCAAGCTGGCGAATGCGTGGTGACTATAACGGCGAATGCAAGCAACGTGCACAATGTGTGTCGGTTATACCGAAGACAACGACATGCAGCCGCGTCGAACCTGTTGGCTGTCATTGCGCCCGCATTCGAATCGATGGCAGGCGCGATTTTGCCGGTCATACCTGACCGGCCTAGTCGTGCCGCCGTTGGCGGAATGGTAACACGTTCCGTTGCGGTACCTTTCGATAAAGTCAATTGGCTCTCCGGGCCAATGTAAGTTTGGGGGAAGAGCATGACAGCGTTTGCGGTCGTGCGCCTGGAAAGCGTTCAATAAGAGAGGCGAAGCGATGAAAGCGAAATCGATGGTCTTGATTCTGATCGCCTTGGGCTGCGGCCTGGTGGCGTCGATCGGCATCAGCCAGGTGATGGACCGCGGTTCGCGCGACGACAAAGCCCCGGCGGCCGAAACGCAGCGCATCCTGGTGGCGATGGGCAACATCGACATCAACGCGAAATTGACCGCCCAAAACGTCAAGCTCGAGGAATGGCCCAAGGACCGTGTTCCGCCGGGCGCCGTTACCAGCTTAGAAGAACTCAAGGAGAGCCGGCCTCGCACGCGGCTGTACGACGGCGAGCCGATTCTCAAAGTCAAACTGTCGAACAACAAGGGCGGCATTATTGATGTCGTGCCGGAAGGTTACCGCGTCTTGCCGCTGAAGGTTTCCACGGAGACCGTGACGGGGTTGATTCTGCCGGGCGACCGCGTGGACGTACTGGTGTTCCTGCGCAAGAGTTCGGAAATCCCCGAGACCGCGACGCGTACCATCTTGCAGGACGTACGCGTATTCGACGTCGACGGGCAAACCGAGCGCGAGCAAAGTGCGGATGGCCAATCCACGATGGTCAATACCGTCTCTGTGCTGGTCAAGCCGGCACAAGTCGAAACACTGATGCTGGCCAGCGAACTGGGCAAGATTCGATTGTCCCTGCGGCGGCCCGACGATCCGGTCAACGAGGACACCGCGAGCGGCAAGACAATCGGCGAACTGTTGGGGTTAAAGGCCGAAGTGGCCGATGACCGCCAAGCGGCTGGTTCCGGGCCAAACAGCGAAGCGTTCATGGCATGGCTTCAAAATCAGAACAAGCCGAAAGAGACCGCTAAGTCGGTTGACGTGGCGACGACGAGCGCCGCTTGGAAGATGACAATCCTTACGCCGGACGGCCCCACACAGGTCGAATGGCAAGAGGGAGAAGAGTTGCCCGGAGCCGTAGCGCCGCCGGCTGCGGCCGCTCCCAATGCCTCGGCGACGACGCCAGCCGCCGCCGCTCCCAAAACACCTGAGTCCACGCCGGGCTCCGACATCAACGAACCACAAAACGACGACACGACCGACGATCAAACCACTGCCACGGATGACGGCGAAGTTTGACGCCTGCCAACCGGCAGCCGACACGCACGGATAACCCGTTGCGTCCCTTTACAACGCAAGGAAGAACACGGATGTCCAACCAACGCTTCGCGGCGGCCGTCGCGAATCTCCGCTTGCCGGCCGCATGGGCTCTTTTTGTCTGCTGGGCATCGCTGGCCAACGCGCAAATCGCTTCATCGCCTTCAGGCGTTCACTTTCACGTGAGCGGCCCCGCGCAGCGGCTGGAGATGATCGTCAACACCAGCCGCATCTTGACGTTGGAATACAACGTGCCGCGGCTGTTGGTCGACAATCCGGAAGTGATCCGCGCTCTGCCACTGTCGCCGAATCAGATTCAAGTCTCCGCCGTGAAGCCCGGTCTGACGCAGATCAACATTTGGGATGAGAAAAAGGAAGTACACGCCATCGACGTGTTGGTGTTCGGCGACGCTCGCGAGTTGCACAACCTGCTGAAGAGCGAATTTCCCGACGCCTCGCTGCACGTCCGGCCGCTGGCCAGCAGCGTGGTGATTTCGGGCCAAGTTCCCAGTGGCGAGTCGGTCAATCGCATCGTCCGCATGGCCGAAGATTACTATCCCAAGGTGATCAACAACATGCAGGTCGGCGGCGTGCAACAGGTGTTGCTGCACGTGAAGGTGCTGGAAGTGTCGCGCACCAAGCTGCGGCAGTTCGGCGTCGACTGGGCGGCGCTCACGGGCAACGACTTTATCATTCAAAGCGTGGGCGGGCTGGTGCAAGCCGCCGCGACTCAGGGCGGCTCGCTGACCGGTGTCGGCGACACGCTGCGAGTCGGCATTCTCAACAGCGGCAACGCGGTCGGCGCCTACATCGACCTGCTGCGGCGCTACGACTTGGCTAAATTGTTGGCCGAGCCCACGCTGGTCGCCGTCAACGGACGTGCTGCGAGATTTCATTCCGGCGGTGAATTCGGCTACGTGGTGCCTTCCAGCTCGTTGAACGCAACGCAAGTGGGTTTCAAGCCGTTTGGTACGCAAGTTGACTTCGTGCCCGTCGTATTGGGCAACGGAAACATTCACCTTGAAGTGCGTCCGACGGTTAGTGAAGTGGATGCAACCCTGGGCGCCAACGGAGTGCCCGGCTTTCGCGTTCGCGGTGCTGATACGGCTGTGGAAATGAAAGCGGGACAAACGCTGGTGCTGGCGGGTCTGATTCAAAGCCGCGTTGAAGTTCAGAATAGGGGCCTCCCCTGGGCCGCCGACCTGCCGTTTATCGGCGCGGCCTTTCGTCGCGTTCGCGAGCAAGTGAATGAAGTCGAACTGCTGATCATGGTCACGCCGGAGTTCGTCGAAGCGATGGACCCGCACGAAGTTCCGCGGTGCGGCCCCGGCCAATTGACCACTAGCCCCAGCGACGTTGATTTCTATTGGCGCGGTTATATGGAAGTTCCGCGGTGTGACGGCGCCTACCACGGTGTTCTGCCGGGCGAACCGGGCGGGGAGTACATCCATCCTCACGAGCAGACGCTGCCCGGCGCCCAGGATCCAGCGATTCCTTTGCCGCCGCCGTCGTCACAGGGTGCGTCGTCGCGTGCCGCCGCTCCGCCGACGGTTATGGATGCCAGTGAGCAGCGTCCTTCGCCGAATTATTACCATCACGAACCGCAGGCGCCCAGCCCGCCAAGATTTACGCCCATCTCCTCGTCGAACCAACCGACGCCGGCCGCGCGGCCGGAAAACAGTTCCAGCCGATACAACCAGAGCAACGAGCCCGCCCGCCGGTCGGTAAGTAGCGATTCGTCCGGTGAACCCGCGCCAAAATTCATCGGCCCGACTGGCTATGACGTACTAAAATAGAGAAACATCGCACTCCGCTACACCCTCGGAATCTTCCGCTGTTCGTGTTCGTGTATGGGGCGACTCACAGAATTAAACTACGGCACCTATGAGTAACGTACTTCGATTGGCGATCGTCGACCCGAACGATTCCACGCGCGAATCGGTCAAAGCGATGCTGCTGGGAATGGACGTCGTGTGGCTCGAGGCGGAATGTTCGCGATACGAATTCTTCGCGGACGTTGTCGCCCAGACACATCCGGACATCGGCGTCGTGTCGCTTGACGCGAATCCCGAAAAGGCACTGTCGCTAATCCACGAGGTGCGCGAAAACTCGCCCCAGTGCAGCATTTTAGTTGTCAGCCGCTCGACGGACGGGCAACTGATTTTGAAGGCGATGCGAGCCGGCGCGAAAGAGTTCCTTACGCACCCGCTCGGTGTCGAAGACTTGGTCGCGGCACTGCAGCGCATCGGCAACCTCCGCTCCGCTCGCGGCGACGGCAAGTCGCGGAGTTGCAAAGTGATCGCGGTGGCCGGCGCGACCGGCGGCGTGGGCTCGACCAGCCTGGCCGTGAATCTGGGCTGCATACTTGCCCGTCAGGAAGCCAACACGGTGGCGCTAATCGACCTGGATTTAGCGCTGGGCGACGCCGACGTGTTCCTGGACACGATTCCCGACTACACGCTGCTCGACGTGGCACAGAACATCGCGCGGCTCGATTTCACGTTGCTGAAGCGATCGCTCACCAAGCACGCATCGGGCCTGTATTTATTACCGCGTCCCGTTCAGTTACAGGACGGGATGTTGATCCAAGCCGACGACCTGCAGCGCGTCTTGGGTTTGCTGAAGGCGACATTCTCGCATCTGATTATCGACCTGTCGAAGGCTTACAATGCGTTGGACATGGTGGCCCTGCAGTCGGCCAACCATGTGCTGATGGTCACACAGCTCGATTTGCCCTGCCTGCGCAACGTGGTGCGGCTGATGATGTCGTTCGAGGACACGCCGGAAACAAAGGCGAAAGTCAAGATCGTCGTCAACCGCGTCGGTCTGGACACCGGTCAAATCAGCCTGAAAAAGGCCCAGGAAACGATGGGCCGAGAAATCTTTTGGCAATTGCCCAACGACTATCGCGTGATGATCGAGGTCCGTAACAACGGCGTGCCACTGATCGACCAAGCCCCGCGGGCCGGCATCACGCAGTCGATCGTTTCGCTGTCCGAAACTCTCAACCGCGACGAGCAGGAACCGGAGGAGGAAGATTCCTCGGCCGCCAAACGCAGCGGCTGGCTTAGCTTCCTGTCCGGCAAAAAGTAGGTCCGGCGGCCATTGCGGCAAACAGGACCGCATCGTTAGCCCGGTTTTGAAGCAGTTCGGGGTGGTGATACCATTTGGCGTTCAGCGCTGTAACCGCGGCCGGGCTCAGACGTACAGAATTCAATTTTGCCGGCGAAAACGCGACTTGAAAACACCACCCATGTACCGGCAAAATTGAATTCTGTACGTCTGAGCCCAAACGGTATCACCACCTAGTTCGGGCGTGGCTTGCGGCCGATCTCGATACACGCTCTAATTCGATTTTCGCGATATTCCTTACGCTCCTCTTCTCCCGGGCGTGCCATGATCAGTCGACCGCGAATTGCTGCCAGGAGTCACGGTTTCACGCTCGTCGAACTGTTAGTGGTGATCGCCATTATCGGCATCTTGGTCGCCCTATTGCTCCCCGCGGTACAAGCGGCGCGCGAGGCGGCGCGCCGCGCGAGCTGTTTGAACAACCTCAAGCAGATCGGCCTGGCCGTCCACAACTTTCATGACACTTACCGTCGGCTGCCGCCTAGCGGTGCCAACGACCAGCAGCCGTTTGGAACGGATCCGCCAAGCAGCAATCGCTGGGGTAGCAGTTGGATGGTTTACTTGCTTCCTTTTGTCGAGCAGCACGCGCTCTTTGAGAAGTGGCAATTCAATGGCCAGTCGGGTGCCTTTAACAACGGGAACAACGCGGCGGCGGACGGGCTCGTGATCAGCACCTATTTTTGCCCCTCCTCGCCGCTGCCGCGAAAGCCTGCCCCGAAACACACCGCGACCGTATGTGCCACGGCGAATTATGTCGCCATCAGCGGTGCGTCTCCTCCCATATTGCTTCCCGGATTCATTGAAACCCGGTTCAACGATCTGCCGTGCGGCGGAAGTATCAGCGGCGGCGGCGCGCTTTTCCCCAACGGCCAAATCAGCTTGTCGGGCATCACCGATGGCACCAGTTCGACCTTCGCGGTCAGCGAGCAAGGAAACTATCTGAAAGACAACACTAGCGTCAAGCGAGACTGGCGCGGGAGCCAGCCCTGGGGCTGGTATTTGGGCGTGAAGAGTCCGGGAGTACCGCCGAATTTCGATAACCTAGGGGGCGACAACCGTCAGCCCAACTCGACGACCATCCGTTACCCGATCAACTTTACACAACCCGGCGGCTGGCTCAATGACATTCAAAACACAGGCGTCGGTCAAGCCGGCATCACCTCGAACTGTCAGGCGGCGAACATTCCGCTCAATTCCACGCATCCGGGCGGTGTGAACGTGCTGTTCTGCGATGGCTCGATCCGCTTCTTTTCCGATAACACGCCGCTGAGTGAATTGGCGAAGTTCGCCACACGCGACGATGGTCTGGTAACCAGCTATTAACCGCGCAGCCCATTTTCACGCGCGACACAGATTCCGTGCCCCGAAGTGCCAAGTCTTATATGACTCGAAGCGTTCAGCGCGTTGTGCCCCTGGTTGTTGTTTTGGCGACGTCCGCGTTCGTCGGGTGCGGCGAGTCGAAACCCAAACTATTCCCGGTGAGTGGGACGGTCACTTTCGATGGCCGGCCGGTGGCCGAAGGTGTGATCTACTTCAAGACCGTCCAGACTGGCGCCATCGAGCGCTTCGACATCGAGGATGGTAAATTCCGTGGCGATGCCCAGGCGGGCGAGCGCCGCGTCGAAATCTGCGTCTACCGTCAGAATTCCGTGATGATCGACGGGGAAATGACGGACGTTCCGGAGAACATCGTCCCGCCGCATTACAATCTGCAAAGCACGTTGACGGCCGCTGTCACTCCCGCGGGCCCCAACCAGTTCACGTTTGAACTTTCCTCGCGGTAAATTTCTCCCGCCGCATATCTGTGAGCTATGTTTTCGCAGAAGCCGTTGGAAAACGGCCACAGTCTATTATCCACCCTGCCCTATTTGCGTACCGGAAGTCACTCCATGAAAACCATCACGCAGACTCCTCGCAGCGCCGAGGCCGCCAAGGCCCAAGAATTCGACAACCTGAAGCGCCGCATTCACAGCAAGTTGGTCGACAAGCTCGACTTGTCCCGCGTCGGTGAATTGGCCGGCGACGTGCTCCGCAAAGAGATTCGCCTGGTCGTCGAACACCTGTGCGACAACGAAGAGACGTTTCTAAATCGCAACGAACGCGAACGGCTGATCGAAGAAGTGCTGGACGAAACGTTCGGCCTCGGCCCGCTCGAATTCTTGCTGAAAGACCACACGATCAGCGACATCCTGATCAACGGCCCTAAGAACATCTACGTGGAACGCCGCGGCAAGATGGAAAAGACCACGGTCGAGTTCCGCGACAACGCACACTTGTTGCAGATCATCGACCGCATCGTGTCGAAAGTCGGCCGCCGCGTGGACGAAGTTTGCCCGATGGTCGACGCACGTCTGTCGGACGGCTCCCGCGTGAACGCGATCATTCCCCCATTGGCTCTCGACGGAGCAGCCGTCTCCATTCGCCGTTTCGGCTCGAACCCGCTGAAGCTGGAAGACCTGTTGAACTACAAAGCCTTCACGCCGGAGATGGTGATGTTGCTGGAAGGAGCCATGAAGGCTCGGCTGAACGTCGTCATCTCGGGCGGCACGGGCTCTGGTAAGACGACGCTGCTGAACACACTGTCCAGCTTCATCTCGAACCACGACCGCATCGTGACGATCGAAGACGCGGCCGAATTGCAGTTGCAGCAGGACCACGTGGTGCGGCTGGAGACTCGCCCGGCCAACATCGAAGGCAAAGGGGCCATTACCGCCACCGACCTCGTGCGCAACGCCCTGCGGATGCGGCCCGAACGGATCATCATCGGCGAATGCCGCGGACCCGAATCGTTGGACATGCTGCAGGCCATGAACACCGGCCACGAAGGCTCGCTCACCACGCTGCACGCCAACACGCCGCGCGACGCCATCGCCCGCTTGGAAACAATGATCATGATGGCCGGCTTCGACCTGCCGATCAAAGCCATGCGGCAACAGATTGCCAGCGCCATCGACCTGATCGTGCAAGCCAACCGTTTGCAAGGCGGTTCGCGAAAGGTCACGCACATCACGGAAGTCGTCGGTATGGAGCAGGAGACGGTCGTGATGCAAGACATTTATCACTTTGTGCAAGAGGGCGTCGACGAAAACGGCCGAGCCCGCGGGCGCTTCGAAGCCACGGGCATCCGCCCCAGCTTCATGGACCGCCTGGAATCCGCCGGCGTCCGCCTGCCCGCCAGCGCGTTCCGCCAACGAGTCATGTTGATGGATTAAGTCATTGGTCATTGGTCATTGGTCATTGGTCATTGGTCATTGGTCAGTAGTCAGTAGTTCGTCCTTCGTCCTTCGTCCTTAAACCCGAACCCCGAACCTACGCCATGCAAACCATTCTCATAGCTTTTGCCGTGTTTGTTGGAGTTGCCGCTTTAGTCGGCGGGCTGGCGATGTTTTTTCGCGGCGGCGAGGACAATTCGGTCGAGAGCCGGCTGGACGTACTCACGGGCTCGGGCCCGGTCGGCGGCAAGAAAAAGGGTCCGTCGGCGATCAGCCTATTGGCGTCGCCGTTAAACGACACGCCGGCATTGCTGGAACGGTTGTTCGCGCGCGTCCTTAACTTGCGCGTCTTTCTGGAACAGGCCGGCACTACGATCCCGCCGTCGAGATTCCTGATGGTCGCCGGAGCGTTGGCGGGCGGCGGTGCGGTCGTCTGTTTGGTGGCACAGTTGCCCTACTACTTCGCACCGATTGTTTTCATCGTGCTCGGGATGTTGCCGTTTGCCTGGCTGACTTTCAAGCGGAAACGTCGCCTGGCGGCCTTTGCCAAGCAGCTTCCCGAAGCGATGGAGCTGATCTCCCGCGCCTTGCGGGCCGGGCACAGTTTGGCGTCGGGCATCAGCTTGGTGGCCGACGAAATGTCCGAGCCGATCGGTAAGGAATTCGCCCGCTGCTATGAAGAACAGAACTTCGGCATTCCGCTGGACGAAGCGCTCGAGGAACTGACGGAGCGCGTCCCCAACCTCGACTTGCGGTTCTTCGCCACGGCGGTGATCTTGCAGCGACAGACGGGTGGCGACCTAGCCGAAATCCTCGACAAGATTGGCTACCTGGTCCGCGAGCGATTCAAAATCTGGGGCCAGATTCAGTCGCTCACCGGCGAAGGCCGGCTGTCGGGCATCGTGCTGTTGGCCCTGCCGCCGGTGCTGTTCATCACCATGTTCAAGCTCAATCCTGATTACGTCATGATGCTGTTTAACGATCCGCTGGGCCATAAGATGCTAGCCGTAGCAGCCTTTTTGCAGATCGTTGGGGCGTTGGTCATCAAGAAAATCGTCAATATTAAAGTGTGATGCCGTGATACTCGCTCAAACATTCGACTTCATTCGGATTCTACCCTTTGCCGCCTTCGGTGCGTTCGCCGCAGGCGCGTGGGTGTTGCTCGAGTGGCTGGCCGCGCGCAAACCGCGCACGGAACAGCGGCTCGACGAACTGCGCGACCCCAATCTGCGCCGTCGTAACAAGGAGGACTCGGTAACCGTCAAGCGCTCGGACGCGATGGCCAAGATGTTCGAGCGAGCCAGCCCCGCGCTGGCTAAGCCGCTGAAGCCGAAGAACGAAGCGGACGCCAACAAGCTCAAGCTCCGGTTGGCTCACGCCGGTTTCCGCAGCGAAGCCACGCAGACAATCTTCCTGGGCTCCAAGCTGCTGGGACTGTTCGTCGGCCTGTTTATGGCCGGTGGCACCATACTGGCTCTGCAGACCTTAGACATGTTCACGATCGTGAAGGCCGGCTTCCTGCCGATCGGTCTGTTCTTCCTGCCCGACGTAATCATCTGGCTAATGGCCCGCCGCCGCAAGCAAGCCATCTTTCTAGCTCTACCCGACGCGCTGGACCTGATGGTCGTGTGCGTCGAAGCCGGTTTGGGTCTCGACCAGGCGATGCGGAAGATTTCCGACGAGATGAAAAAGTCGCACCGCGTGATCGCTGAAGAGTTCGGTCTATGCAACCTGCAGATGCAGATGGGCCGCAGCCGCGCGGAAGTGCTGCATGAGCTGGGCCAGCGCAGCGGTGTCGACGACCTGCGCGCCCTGGCGTCGATCATCATTCAAGCCGACAGGTTTGGTTCCAGCATCGCTCAGGCCCTGCGCGTGCAAAGCGACTCGATGCGCACTCGCCGCAAGCAAATCGCCGAAGAAAAAGCCGCCAAGACCGCCGTGCAGTTGATCTTCCCGCTGGTGCTGTTCATCTTCCCCGGCATCTTCGTTGTGCTGGTCGGCCCCGCCGCCATTACGATGGTCCGCGAAATGTTCCCCATGATGAACGGCAGCGGCAGTTAAGACACCAATGGATTCGCTCACCACGCCGGCTTGTCCGCGTGCGAGCATCTTGGCAGACTACTGTACGCGGTACGAATAGATCGGCAGATGGCGGTAGTAGACTTCCAGCATGTAGAGGGACAGGCAGGTCGAGTACATGCGGCCGCCGTAGACGCCCCAACGGTCGTCGGCCGGGCTCCAACTGCCGGCCTCGGGGCCGGTCTTCATCTGCCGTTCCGGCAACACCTGCCGCATGACGCTGTTCCAGCGCTCCCACGTTTCGCCTTCCATGTGATGCGTGACTTGCGTGGCGTAATACCAGTAGTAGAAGTTCTTGTCGTTCCAATCAATCGGATTGACCATGACGTGAGCGACGCCGCCCAGCAGCTTCGGATCGTCGCGCTTCCAGCCCAAGTATTGACGGCAGAGCAAGGCCTCGGCCGTCATCGTCGGCGACGTCTCCCGCTCTCCCGGCCTATAGAAATAGTGGCTGCCGTCCTCCGTCACGCTGTCCAGAAACGTGGAAATGCGTTCCAGCGACGGGCTGGGCACTGCCAGGCCCGCCATCTTCGCGCTTTGCAGGGCCATCACGAACCAGCCGGTCACCGACGTGTCGGAGTCGATGCCGGGCGAATATCGCCAACCGCCTTCGGGCGCTTGACTCTTGACGGCGAAATCGATCGCCAGTTGCGCGGGCTTGCGAAACGTCTCGTCTTTGGTCATGCCGTACAGTTCACAGATCGCGATGGTGGCCTGGGCCTGGCTGTACAGCCGCTGTTGTTCGGGCTGGCCGGGGCGGTAAAAGTCGCCGTCCCGGTTCTGCATTTCCAGCAGCGCCTTCCAGCCCTTGATCACTTCATTCTTAAACTCGCCCGTCTGATGCGTGTTGCCCGCACCTTGAAACGCCAGCAGCGCCATGGCGGTCGCGGCGGTGCGATTTTGGATCCCGCCGCCATCGGCATAAGGACCCTGCAAGCTCCAACTGCCGTCTTTGTCCTGATTCTTCTTGAGCCATTCGAGCCCGCGCCGCACGGCCTCTTCGGTCAAGTGCGTGCCGCCGTATTTGCCCAGCAACGCTTGCTTCATGCCCTTTTCGCGGCCCGACAGCGCCATGCCGATCGACGGCGCGGCGATCTCGCTGGTGGCCGCAAAGGCGTCGAGGTTAATGTCGACTTCGGGCGGCGCGGCGAACGGGTCTTGCACCGAGAGCAGGTCTTCCGAGATCACCGGATCGGTGACATCCATGATCTCCAGCGACGACATCGTCAGATTCGCGTCGTCCAGTTGCACGCCAAGCTCTTCCGAGAAGACCGCCTCGAACGTCATCGTCCGGTCGACATTCTGGCGCAGAAACAGGAACGCCAACACGATCAACAACACCATGTGGATCACTAAGCTGACGAGCCACGGCGGCGCGGTTTTGAAGACACGGACTGGCGCATGTTGCTGCTCTTCTTCGTCGGGCGCTGGTTGTCGGATCGTCGTCGTCGGCATCGCGCCGACCGGCAATGGCTGGGCCGCTGCCGCGCCGAGAGGTACAGGTCGTGTCCCCGCAGCCGCTGGTATCGGACGAGTTGACGGAGCAGCGCCAGCAGGAGCCGCGCCGGGCATCACAGGCATGGGCCGCGCGGCTTGGCCCGGCACCGCTTGATTGGGTGCCGCGGCGTATTGAGGCATCACCGGTTGATTCGGCATCACCGGTTGGTTCGGCATCACCGGTTGATTCGGCATCACCGGCTGGTTCGGCAGAATTGGATAGTTCGGCGTAGGAGCCGATTGCGCGGGGATCGACACCGGTCGAGCATTCGGGGCAGCACCCGGCTGATTCACAGGGAGAGGACGCGCATAGGGAATGGGTGCTGCCGATGGTGGATAGGCGCCCTGCGGGTATTGATTCGGTTGTCGCGAATCAGGAGTCGACATGCCACAAGGTCCTCACGAATTGCCTCGGCCTGCTAGTTCCGCGCCGGCGCTCCGTCGAGCACAACCGAGGCCGACCCCGTTGAGTGTATCAGTCCGGCTGGCCAGCGCCAAGCAAGAAGTCGGTTTGCAATCCCAAGTTGCGACAATCGCCGCGGGCTCGCTCGATACAGTCGGACCGGTCACGCACAGCGGCACAAGTGTGCATGGAAGTGCACATTTTAAGATTAACTAAACTTCGCAGTGGCTGGCGAACGAAAACATACGGCGCGACCAGCGCGATAGTCCCCTCGACGCCGCGTCGCCAGCCGCTAGAATAGATCAGCACGACGAGACGAATCAACCCGATTCGCTCAACCACACCGCGGGGTGGAGCAGCCCGGTAGCTCGCGAGGCTCATAACCTCGAGGTCACAGGTTCGAATCCTGTCCCCGCAACTTGACCAATCGGTTCGAATTCGAGCCGACCGCGGAGTTATAGAAAAAGCCAAGGCCGAGATGCCTTGGCTTTTTTCGTTTTAACGCCAACACACGCAACAACTTCGGCCGCCTCGCTCTCTCGGCACCGTGACGCGCGAGACCCCTGGTCCAATTGCATGAACCAGGGGCTAAGTTGTCGCCGACTATGCCAGCACTTTCGTGATGACGCCCGAGCCGATGGTCTTGCTCCCTTCGCGGATCGCAAAGCGAGCACCGTCAGCCAAAGCGACAGGGCTCCAGCACACGACCAAACGTCTCGACCTGCGTGACGACAACCTGCCGCGGCGCATCGGCAAGACCGACGATCGCGACCGAGTCGCTGGCGCGGACCTGGCCCTGCTCGATCTTGCCGCTGACAACGGGTTGTCGTGCGCCAGCATGGCCGAAGCAACTGGTTCAGATCGCAACGAAGAATGCACCAGTCCATTCCGCGGGCTCCACGTTGACCATAATTTTGGTCACGGTTAGAATGGTCCCAAATGAGTTGGACCGTTGAACTTAAAGAATCCGTGATCGACGACTTGCGCTGGTTCGGCAAGAAAGACGGCCGGGTGCTTTTGACGGAAGCCGAGCAGCATTTGACGGCGGACCCGCTCGTGGAAGAATCTTTTTTGAAGAACCGATTTTCGCAATGAAAACAACGACACAACTTCGTGAACTTTATCAACCCAAAGAGATCAAGGTCATCACGGCCGATCCGCAAGTGACGTCGGCTCGCTTCAGTCCGTGCGGCAAGCTGCTGGTGGCCGGCGGTTACGATGGCCGCGTGCGGCGGTGGGACGTCACGGGCAGCGAACCGGTGGAACTGTCGCCGCTGGAAGGTCACGGCGGTTGGGTACAAGCGCTGGCCTTTCATCCCGGTGACGGCACGTTGTATTCGGCCGACTCGTGGGGTCAGCTTCGCGCGTGGCCTTATGCCGACGAGCAACGACAGACGAAATGGTCGATCGCCGCTGCACACGACGGCTGGATTCGGCAACTGTGCGTTAGCCCCGATGGCAAGCTGCTGGCCAGTTGTGCCAGCGACCGCCGCGTGCGCGTGTGGTCGACGGCTGATGGCAAGCTGCAACAGGAAGTGGCCGCGTACGGCGAAGACATTTACTGCGTGCGCTTTCACCCGGACGGCAAGTCGCTGCTGACCGGTGACCAGAAGGGCATCGTCAAGTTGTGGGATCTGGCCAGCGGCAACAGTGTGCGGCAATTCGACGCCAGCGAGTTGTTCCAATACAGTCGCCTGCAAGACGTCGGCGGCGTCCGCTGTTTGGATTTGGACGGTGCCGGCAAGCGGCTGGCGTGCGGCGGCACCAAGCCCAGCAACGGCGGCAGCGTCACCGGCATTCCGACACTGCTCGTATTCGACTTTGACAGCGGCGAATTAAAACATTCGTTGGAACTGGGCACGACCAACGACGTGTACGTCTGCGATGTTCAATGGCACGCAGAGGGTTTCTTCATGGCCGTCACCAGCGGCCAGCCCGGCGCGGGGAAGCTGCTGTTTCAATTGGTTGAGGAGAAGGAGCCGCTGTTTGTGACAACCAAGATGTCCAACTGTCACAGCTTGAGCCTGCACCCCGACGGCGACCGCTTGGCCGTCGTCGCCACGAACCGCAACAGCAACGGCAACGGCCGCCGCCTGAACAAAGACGGCGAATACGAAGGCAACACGTCGCCGATTCATATCTTCGAGTTGACTCAGCCGGCGGTCTGACAGCGTCGATTCCGAATGCACTCCGTAGCCGAAGTCGCCAGACTTTGGCATGCCCAACCCGCCCGCCAAACTCTGGCGAGTTCGGCTACAAGAGAGCCGCAGGAGGGCTTGGCCCTGAATCGCCCCGTCTTGTCAAACCGTATATGATGGTGGACATCCAGTGCTTTATCACATTATGGGCGATTGGAAATGGAGCAAGCGCAACGACTACCACGCGAGTTGGAACCGGCCGACGCGACCGTGGATGCTCCGTCGCTGGGTTCGTTGTTGCCGCCGGCGAACAAGTGCCCGCGTGTGCATCTGTGCGAGGGCAGCGGCGGCGGGCTGTCATGCGAGACGCAGGAGCTGCTGCGGTTTCGCTTGCGAGCGTCGGCGCTCATCCTGGCCTCCGGGTTCGCGGTGTTTCTGATTTGGGACCTCATCTATTTTCAATTGAGCGATCCGCGCCAAGCGTTGCTGTTTGCCTCGCATTTGGCGGTGACGATGGTGCTCGGGACGTGCGGCAGTTCGCTATGTCGCAGGTGCGTGATCTCCACCTGGGCACTGCGCATCTATGAGCTGGTCATCTTCGGCCTGCCGGCGGTCCACTTTCTGTTCCTGCAGTACGTGAACATGACGGAATGGGCGGCGCAACACGGCATGCTGCCCAACGTCGCGTCGCCGTGGCTGTTGCTGATTTTTTTGTATGCCCAGTTCATTCCGAACACGTGGTGGCGGGCGGCGACTGTCGCTGGGGCGTTCGCAATGGCACCGGTGATTATGTCGTCGCTACTGATTGCTTTGGACCAGGTTTGTACGGTGGCCCATAACGCCGATCTGTCGTTCATCACTCAATTGACGCTGATCATGTTGATCGCCGCCGCGGCATCCACGGTCGGAGTGCACACGATCGGCACATTGCGCCGCGAGGCATTCGAAGCCCGGCAGCTTGGCCAGTACAAGCTGGGCCGGCTGTTGGGAACCGGCGGCATGGGCGAAGTGTATTTGGCGGAGCATCAACTGATGAAACGTCCCTGTGCGATCAAAGTCATCCGCCCCGAAAAGGCCGGCGATCCGCGAGCCCTGGCCCGTTTCGAACGCGAAGTCCACTTGACCGCCAAGCTGTCGCACTGGAACAGCATCGACATTTTTGATTACGGCCGCGCGGACGACGGCACGTTCTATTACGTGATGGAGTATTTGCCGGGCATGAGTTTGAGTGAGTTGGTGCGGCGATACGGCCCGCTACCGGCCGAGCGCGTGATTCACTTGGTAAGGCAAACGTGCGTGGCGCTGGCCGAGGCACATGGCATCGGGCTGATTCATCGCGACATCAAGCCGGGCAACATCTTCGCGGCCCAGCGCGGCGGGCTGCACGACGTCGCGAAACTGCTGGACTTCGGCCTCGCGAAACCGCTGGCCGCCAGCGACGATTCGGCTCATCTTACGCAAGAGGGCATGATCACCGGCTCGCCGCTATTCATGGCACCCGAACAAGCCACTGGCGACCATGAGCCCGACGCGCGCAGCGATATCTATGCGCTCGGCGCGGTGGCCTATTATCTGCTCACCGGCCGGCCACCGTTCGACGTCGATAAGCCGTTGAAGGTGCTGGTGGCTTTAGCTCACGAAATCCCCGCGCCGCCGCATGAGATCAACGCCGACGTGCCCGCCGATATCTCGCAAGTCGTGATGCGCTGCCTGGCCAAGAGCCCCGACGATCGCTATCAAACCGCGTTGGACCTTGCCGCGGCGCTGGACGATTGCCAAGCCGCCGGACGCTGGACACATGAGTCCGCCGCTCGCTGGTGGCGCGAGAACGCCGAGCGATCACTGGAAACGGTCGAGGCTTAGTTGGACAGCGCCACATTGTTTCTTTGAGTTGTTGTAAGTCGTTGGTTTGAGCCGGCGTAGGTCAT
>JBGTKH010000022.1:0-10050 GCA_041744735.1 Pirellulaceae bacterium
GGCACGGCCAAACGATCGTAACGCGGCAAGTGCAGGGCGTTGTGAAAGAAATCGTCGAACTGTTCGCCATACCGCCCGTCGCTGCAATAGACCGCCGCCGCGTGAATCCGCTCGGACTGGAACGGCTGCGAGCTTTCGAAGTACATCGGCTGCGGCTGGCGATTCATCGGCTCCTCGCGTCGTCAATGTCACCTTCATCGTAACGTGGGCGTTCGGCGCTGGAAACTGGCCTGAGGCGAACTGCCGGAAGAAGTGTACCCTAGTACCGTAGCCGAAGTCGCGAGACTGCTGACTTCTGACTGCAGACAACTGAACTGTCAGCCGTACATTGATGGGTAGCCGAAGTCGCCAGACTTTGGCCGGACATTGCGAAAACCAAACTCTGGCGAGTTCGGCTACATCCACGAGTTCGGCTACATCCACGAGTTCAGCTACATCCACGAGTTCAGCTACGACACGCCAAAAATCGCTCTGGACCAGCCGCAGAGATTTTGCGACACTCCCGCCCCTGCCCGAGGCCCGGCGGTGCGTTGCGCGCTGACGGGCCGGGTTCTGCGTCTCGTCTGATTGCGACATTCGAGTCTGAATTCGTTTCCGAAACAAAAAGGAGTTCCCCCGTGAAGCGCGCGCGGTTCGCCTTGCCTGTAATGTGTGTCGTTCTGTTTGTCGGCCTGAACACGCTTCGCGCCGATGACGGCTTTTCCTTGCCCAATCTGAATCCGTTCGCCCCGAAGAAAGCGGCCTCCAATTCCGTGACGACCCGCGTTTCGGACGAGCCCGCGCGGGCGCCGAAAAAGGCGCCGCGCGACCCGAACGCACCCTCGACGTGGGACAAAATGACCACGGGCACAAAGAACTTTTTCACGAAGACCGGAGATGTTTTAATGCCGTGGAAAAAGCCGGCGACGCCCTCGACGCAGCGGGTCAGACCGACTGGAACGCGGAATACCTACTCGGGTAGTTCCATGTCCAAGAGGCCGGAGACGAAAAAGAAATCGCTGTTCTCTTCGTGGTTCGGCAGCAAAGAGGAGCCGAAGCAGCCGGAGGACGTCAACGAATTCCTGGCCCAGCCGCGGCCCGGGTTCTAGTGCTTTGTCAAATTTAAAAAGTGGGGTAAGCATCCTGCTTGCCAACCCGATTTCGTCCCAAAAACGCAAGCTGGAAGCTTACGCCACGCAGTTGGCCAACCCTAAAACTAAGCTTTGACAAAGCACTAGTGTTACGGCTTCGAAATGCTGTCGAACAAGGTCGGTTCAATTCTGGCAAAGCTGATCTGGTCGTAGTTGTCTCGCTCGAACAGGATGCCGATGTGGCCTTCGGGCAGCGCGGCGAGTGACGAGTAGGCGGCAGAGCCTGCGTAAAGCAGTTTACTGACCGGCCAGGTCTGGCCTTCGTCTTCGCTAAGCCGAATCGTCAGGTGATCGCGGCCGGTGGTGCTGGCGGGGTTGGAGAAGAGCAGGTGGCTCTTGCTGCCGCTGTCGGGCCAAGAGTAGCGAATGAAGCTGGCTTGGCAGACGGGCTCGATCAGCGTCGGATCGTCGATCGGTTGGGACCAAGTGAGCCCGCCGTCGCTGCTGGTGGCGATACCGCGGCGGCCTTTGCCGCGATAGCTGCGCATGTTCAGCATCAACATGCCGTCTTTGAGTTCGACGAGGGCGCATTCGTTCATTCCAAAATCGGTCGCGCCGCCGAGTTTCCACGACTTGCCGTGGTCGTCCGAATAGATCACGTGCGAGCGGCCGGAGAATTTCAGATCGCCGCGGTCGGCCACACGATGGTCGCAGGGAATCACCAGCCGGCCTTTGTGCGGTCCGAGCGTCAATTGAATTCCGTTGCCGGGCCCGGTTGCGTACCAGCCCCAATTCGCTTCCTTGACATCTTTGGTGATCAGCGTCGGCTTGGCCCACGTGCGACCGTCGTCGCGGCTGCTGGTCATGAGAACGTCATGGTTGTCGCGGCAGAACGGCAGCCAGATCACGCCGGTGTCTCGATCAACGACCGGACAGGGATTGCCGATCGTAATCTTCTGGCCGCCGCCTTGCTCGTAGACCAATTCCAGCGGCCCCCAGGTTTTGCCGCCGTCGCTGCTGCGTTTCAACACCAAATCCAAGTCGCCATGATCGCCGCGTCCCGTCTTGCGCCCCTCACAGAACGCCAGCAGCGTTCCTTTCTGCGAAACGATCAGGGCCGGAATTCGAAACGTGTGATAGCCCTCGCTGCCGCTGATGAAGACGTCGATCAATTGCGGTGACGTGTCGGCGGCGAGAGCGCGTGTTGTCAAGCATGAAGTGAGGATCGCCAGCAGAATCAGTGTGCGTCTTGTCATCGAAGACCTCCAAGGATCAAAAGGCAAATCGGATTAGCACTAGTAGAAATCGCTGCTCGATATTTGTAAAGTGACGTGCGTCGGTCCCGTCGCGTGATCGGGCCAGTCACCAGCGGATCATGGAAAGACACCTTAGGAGTTCAACGATGCCGATCAGTTTCTCATGTCCACATTGCGGGGCGCAGACCAACGTTGCGGATCATTACGCGGGCCAAACCGGGCCCTGCTCGAAGTGCGGTAAACCGATCGCGATTCCATTTCCGTCGGCCGCAGGTGCCCCAGTGTATGCTCCCGCCAAGCAATCGTCGACAACGCCGGTGCTGTTGATCGTGCTGCTGGTGGTATGTGTGGGAATGGTTCCGTGCACGGGAATCCTGATCGCGCTGCTGTTGCCCGCGGTGCAAGCCGCCCGCGAGGCCGCTCGGCGAACCGAGTGCAGCAACAATCTGAAGCAGATCGGCCTGGCAATGCTGAACTATCACGACGTTTACAAGACGCTTCCGCCGGCTTACATCCCGGACGAAAACGGCAAGCCGATGCATAGTTGGCGTGTGTTGATCCTGCCGTTCCTGGAAGAGCAGATGCTGTACGACCAATACGACTTCGATGAACCCTGGGACAGTCCGCAGAACTTGGCCGTGGCTCAACGCATGCCGAGCGCGTATGGTTGTCCTTCCGATCCGAACGGCAACTCGACGACCACCGGCTACATGGTCATTTCGGGACCGGGCATGGCGTTTGACGGCGGGCAGGCTTTCAGCATGCGGGAGTTCACCGACGGTACGTCGAACACAATGCTGGTGGTCGAAGTCAGAAGCGGAGCAGTGCAGTGGACCGATCCGACCGACCTCGACGGCAGCCGCATGTCGTTTTCGATTGCGAGCGGGGGGCCTGCGGCAGGTGCCGGTCCGCCGACCGAAATCGGCAGCTATCATCCGGGTGGCGCTCAGGTTGGTTTCGCCGACGGAGCGACGCGTTTCATCAGCGGCAGCGTTTCGCCACAAACCCTCAGAGCACTAGCCACGCGCGACGGTGGCGAGGTCATCGGGCCCGATTTCTAGTGCTTTGTCACGGCTGAGAATTCGGGTTGAACTGTGAGCCGATGGCGCTAGCCACGGGCGTTTTTGCGGACCGACCGACGCTAGCGCGTTTTGAAGTTGCGCGTTTCAATTGATGGTAGCCGAATTCGCCAGAATTTGGACGGTCTTGTGTTGAACTCGAAAACCAAATTCTGGCGAATTCGGCTACAAATTGATGCTAGCGCAACTTCAAAACTAGCGCGTTCGGCGCACTCGAAATTCAGTCTGTGACAAAGCACTAGCGGGCATTTCAAGACCCGCGGCTCGTAGCGGAATTCGTGAGGATTCCGAACTTGTGAGAATTCCGAGCTTTCACAAGTTGGGCTACGGGCAATAGCAGCACCCGCTGCGGCCCGCGTGTCGACGTTGACCCTGTTTCGCAAGCTTTGCTATACTCCCCGTAACTCGCGGGCGAGGTGTTTAACCGCCGGCATGCACACGTCTGTCTGCCGGACTCTAACTCGCCGACATCCGACGACACTTTCCGATTTTTTCGAGAGGACCCGAATCATGGCCACGGCAGCACGCAGCGGAATCAATGACGAAATCACTCAGTGCATCGGCAACACGCCGCTGGTGAAACTGCGCCGCGTCACCGAAGGTTGCGTGGCGACGGTCGTTGCCAAGCTGGAGAACATGAACCCGTTGTGGAGCGTCAAGGACCGCATCGGCCGCGCGATGATCGACGCCGCCGAACGCGACGGCAAGATCAAGCAGGACACGGTGATCATCGAGCCCACCAGCGGCAACACGGGGATCGCGTTGGCTTACGTCTGTGCGGCGCGCGGCTATACGCTCAAAGTGACGATGCCCGAAAGCATGACGGTCGAGCGCCGCCGGCTGCTCAAGGCGCTCGGCGCCGACATCATTCTTACGCCCGCCGCCGAAGGCATGCCCGGTGCCGTCCGCAGAGCCGAAGAGCTGGCCGCGGCGAACCCCACGTACTTCATGCCGCAGCAATTCAAAAACCCGGCCAACCCGGAAGTTCACCGCCAGACCACGGCCGAAGAGATTTGGCGCGACACGGAAGGGAAAGTTGACTTCTTTGTCGGCGGCGTGGGTACCGGCGGCACAATCACCGGCGTGGCCGAAGTGATCAAGTCGCGCAAACCCGGGTTCAAAGCCATCGCTGTCGAGCCGGCCAACAGCCCCGTGATCACGCAGAAGAAAGCGGGCCAGCCGCTGCAGCCCGGCAAGCACACGATCCAAGGCATCGGCGCCGGCTTCATCCCCGACGTGCTGAATGTCGCGGTTGTCGACGAAGTCATCCTAGTCGTGGACGCCGACGCGGCCGAAACCGCGCGGCAACTCTCGACCAAGGAAGGCATCTTCTGCGGCATCAGCAGCGGCGCCGCCTGCTGGGCCGCCCTGCAAGTGGCCAAGCGCCCCGAGAACAAAGGCAAGCTGATCGTCGTCGTGCTGCCTGATCTCGGTGAACGCTACCTCTCCACCCAACTGTTCCCGGAGTAAGGGAGCCTGCGGTCGAAAAAAATCCGTAGCTGAACTCGTGAGAGTTCAGAAGACAGAAGTCTCACGACTTCTGCTACGGTTCGAGGATCTAAGGTCACACCGTTTCGGCGAAGGCACGAAGATCTGCCTCGTAGGCATCCAGCCGCGCGTTCATCTCTTGTTTGGCCGTTTTCAAATCCGCCAGTTGTTCGGCCGGCACAAACGTGAACATGTAGAACTTTATCTTCGGCTCGGTGCCCGAGGGGCGGATGGCGACATAGTTACCGGTGGCGGCGAGATCGAAGATCAACAGGTTGTCGGTGGCTTTCGGCTCGGAGATCGGTTGAGGCTGGCCGCCGCGCGGAGTTTTTACTTTGTTGAGATAGTCGCGCACGGCGACGACATCCAGAGCGGCGAGCGAATTCGGCGGCTGCTCGCGGAAGCGAGTCATCAGTTCCTGCATGCGGCTCATTCCTTCCGAGCCCTCCATCTTCACGTTCAGCAATCGCTCGGCGTGGTAGCCGTGTTGCCAATACAAGGCATCGAGTTTCTCGTGCAGCGTTTGGCCGGCCGCTTTCACCGTGGCGGCCAATTCGGCCATCAGCATGCAGGCCACAGCGCCGTCTTTGTCACGGGCGTACTGCCCGACCAGATAGCCGTGCGACTCCTCACAGCCGTAAACAAATTTGTCCGGGCCCTTTTGGTCCATGAGCTCGCAGATCCATTTGTAACCGACCAACACGTCGCCATAAGTCTTCACGCCGTACGAATCGGCGATGCGGTGGACCATGTCGGTCGTCACCAGCGTCTTGATCACGTAATGGTCGGGCGACAGCGTGCCGGCCTGTTTGCGTTGCTCGAGAACATAGTCCGCCAGCAGCGCGGCGATCTGATTTCCGGTGAATGTGCCCCACGCGCCGGCCGTGTCTTGCGTCAAGGGCGCCGCGCAACCCATGCGGTCGCAATCCGGATCGGTGGCCAGGATCAGATGGGCGCCGACTTGTTTCGCTCGCTGAATGATTGCTTCAAAGACCGCGGCATTTTCCGGATTCGAGACATGCCCCGGCACGTTGGGAAAATCGCCGCTCGGCTGGCGATGCGGCTCGAACACCTCTACGTCCGCAAATCCATCAGCCGTCAGAGCCGGCAGCACGGCCGATTCGCCAACGCCGTGCAGCGGCGAATAGATGATCTTTGCATCGCGCGGGCCGGGCAAGCGTTGGGCTTTTAACTGCTCGATAAACGCCGCGTCGACCTCGTCCTTGCAAAACACGATTCGTCCGTCGGCCACAGCGGACGCGAAATCGGTTTGCTGGATGTCGGTGACGTTCATCACGCGCTCGATGACCGCCTTGTCGTCAGGCGGCACGAGCTGTCCGCCGGTGGACCAGTAGACTTTCACCGCGTTGTCGCTGGGCGGGTTGTGGCTGGCTGTGACCATGATGCCGCACGAACAGTTCTTGTAGCGGACCAAGAACGACAGCTCCGGCGTGCTGCGATAGTCATCCAAGAAAAACACCTTGAAACCCGCCGCGACCATGATGCCGGCGCAAATCTCGGCAAAGTGCCGCGAGCGGTGCCGCGTGTCGTAGGCGATCGCACATGACAGCGATACGTCGTCGCCCAATGTCTCTGTTACATACTGGGCCAGCCCCTGGGCGCTTTCGCCAATCGTGCGGTCGTTGATCGCGTTGGAGCCGATCGGATACATCCGCCCGCGCCGCCCGCCGGTGCCGAATGGAATGACAGTCCAAAACGCATCGTCCAGTTCACGCAGTTTTCCTTCGACCAGATGTTGCGCCACCTCCGGCGCGTACCGAGCATATCGCGGCTCAGTCAGCCACTTGCGAATGTTTGCCACCGCTCCGGGTGAGAGCTTTCCTGCGGCCGCTGCCTCGGCCAATTGCCGTAGGGCAGCGTTTACATCGATCGATTTGTTTAGATCAACCACGGCTGTCCTCCAATTCAGTCGATGTATCGCTAATTACCGTCGCAGCTAGCAGTTGACAAACTATACTAAAAGGAAAGTTTCTGCGAGTGCGGAGCGCGGCCGATGAACCAACTGATCGGATGCACAAACTGGCAATGCGGCCAATTCCGACTGCGGTTATAATCCGGTCGCGGCCCGAAAGTCAGGGATGATTTGACTTAGCCTAAGGAAAGGAACCAGCCGTGGGAGATCCAGCCGTTCGCGCGACACCATTTCCGGAAAATCGCTGGCCCGTCGTTGGTCCGGTGATCGCCAACACGGAGCCGATCATCAGTGTTTCGGGCCTCCGCGGGATCGTCGGCCAAAGTTTAACGCCGGAAGTTGCCGTGCGCTATGCGTGTGCGTTTGCCGCCGACCTTCCGCCCGGCCCAATTGTGGTGTCTCGCGACGGGCGGCCCAGCGGCCGTATCATCGCCGACGCGTTGCGAAGTGCCTTGGCCGCTGTCGGACGGCGCGTCTTGGACGCCAACATCGCCGCAACGCCAACCCTGGGCGTATTGGTCCGCCGACACAAGGCCGCTGGCGGCATTCAGATTTCGGCCAGCCACAACCCGCCGGAATACAACGGGCTGAAGCTGTTTTCGGCCAAGGGCCGCGTCCTTTCCGCCTCCGACGGCGAAGACGTGCTCGAACGATACCGCAACGGCGACATCGCCTGGGCCGCTCACAAACAGATCGGCGATGTCGAACCGCTCACGGACACAATGAGCGACCATTGTGCGCTCGTACTTGGCTGTGTCGACGCGCAGCGCATCCGCCGCCGCCAGTTTCGCGTCGTGCTCGATTCGAATCACGGCGCCGGCAGTTTGCTGGGACGGCGGTTGCTCGAAGAACTAGGTTGTGACGTGACGCTGCTGGGCGGCGAACCGGACGGACATTTCTCGCACCGGGCCGAGCCGACCGCCGAAGGTTGCATCGCCGTCTGCCGCCGAGTGAAGGCGATGGACGTCGACGTTGGTTTCTGCCAGGACCCCGACGCAGACCGCTTGGCCGTTATCGATGAAGCCGGCCGCTACATCGGCGAGGAATGCACCTTGGCCCTCTGTCTGGATCACGTGCTGAGCAAGCGCAAAGGTGCGATTGTCACCAACTGTGCGACCAGCCGGATGGCCGAAGATTTGGCCGGCAAATACAACGTGCCGTTCTTCCGCACGCCGGTGGGCGAAGCCAATGTCGTCGACACGATGCTGGCCCAGAACGCAGTTTTCGGCGGCGAAGGCAACGGCGGTCCGATTGACCCGCGAGTTACGTACGTCCGCGACAGCTTCATCGGCATGGCCCTGATCCTGGACTACCTGGCCGAGCGGCAATTGACCGTCAGCCAAGTCGCGGCGGAATTGCCTCAGTACGCCATCCAAAAGACAACCATCCCCCTGGACCGCGACCAAGTCCCCGCCGCCCTCGACAAGCTGGAACAGCACTTCGCCGATGCTCAACCCGACCGCATGGACGGCCTCCGCCTCGACTGGCCCAACAAATGGCTCCTCATCCGCGCCAGCAACACCGAACCAATCGTGCGGGCGATTGCGGAAGCTGAATCCATCGGCGAAGCGAAGCGACTATGTGAAGAGGCGGCAGACGCCATCCGGCAGCGTTAGTAGCAGCAACGACCGCTTTTCGTCGTGGCCGGTTTTTCGTGCCACATGATTTGTTCCATCCCCGCTGGCATCTACTCTACCGTCGACCGTTCGGTCACCGTAACTTCGACGAGCGATTGGCCAACTGAGACCGTCCACCCGTTAACGCCAAACCGGCGCCGCAGGGTACAATGTCAGTCGTGACTGAATGGTCATCCGCAGTTTTGAGGAGGCTGGCGATGCCGATGCATGACTGGACGAAAGTGCGAGCCGGAACGTATCACAATTTCCACTATCGCTGGATTGCGGCGATCATGGACAAACTCAACACCGGCATCCTGCCTGCCGGCTATTTTGCCATGGCTGAGCAAGTCATCGGCGGACCGGAACCTGATGTCGTAACGTTGAAGCTGAGTGGCGATTCGTCCCCTTCGGGCTCGGCGGCGGCTACAATCGCGTTGGATGAGCCAAAGACGAAACCGGTGGCCAGCTTCGTCATGGCCGCGGACACGGAGCGTTACGCCAGCAAGGCGAACCGGGTCGTCGTGCGTCACGAATTGGGCGAAGTTCTCGCGGTGATCGAAATCGTGTCGCCGGGGAATAAGAATTCGCGTCATGCCATCCGTTCACTGGTCGATAAGTCGGTCGATCTGTTGTTTGAAGGAATCAATCTGCTGGTCATCGACCCTCTGCCTCCCACACCGCGCGATCCCCAGGGTATTCATCCGCTGATCTGGAGCGAGGTCACGGATCAGCCCTTTGAACTCCCCGCCGATCGGCCGTTAACGATTGTGGCCTATCAGGCTGGGCCGATCAAAACGGCCTATGTCGAACCGATCGCCGTGGGCCAGCCGCTGCCCACCATGCCGCTGTTTCTACAGGGAGAGTATTACGTCGATCTCCCGCTCGAGCAGACCTACCAGGACACCTGGGACGTATTGCCAAAAGAACTGCGGCGGCTGGTCGAGTAACTGCCGAGATTGCTGAACGTCGCATGTGGGCGTCGATCCTGTTGAACTTGCGAGGAATTCGCACTGCAGCCACGCCTGCCAACTTCGAGTGAATCCAGCCTGCGCTTTCCGGTCCTTTGCCTAACGCGACGTTTCCGCATGACAAGGGACCGAACCATGACAACCGCCGACTTGCAATCTGACTACGATGGCCTTCGCCACGAGGCCACGCGACTCGCTGGAGGACTCACGGAACTTTCGCAACGAGCCACAGTCTATCACCACGTCTACCGCGCATCCGGCGGCAATCATGCCTTTCCGTTGCTTGCCGCGCATGGCGCGCTTTGGGCGCGCGGCTGGTTTCAGTTTGGCTTCAAACTAGGGCGGCTGTTGGCTTGGCCGTCTGCTTTCGACCGCCAGTTGCGACAGCGGCAACTTGCCGTGCTCGATGACTTTGCCAATGCCTTTCGCGACATCAATCGCCGCGTCTGCATCGACGTCTACACCAACTTTTACTTCACGCGGCAGTAT
Source organism: Pirellulaceae bacterium (assembly GCA_041744735.1). Classification (GTDB taxonomy): domain Bacteria; phylum Planctomycetota; class Planctomycetia; order Pirellulales; family Pirellulaceae; genus JBGTKH01. The sequence continues at coordinate 9,903 of JBGTKH010000022.1, forward strand.
GGCGAACAGGCGGAGGCCGCGCAGTTTGTTCCCGGGCCGCTGTTGGACGCCTTGCGCCGAGTTCACGCGGCTCGCCGCTGCGGCCAGGCGCTGACGGATGCTGAAAGGCGGGAAGTCTTCCTCGCACACTTTCTTCAGGAACAGGAAT
>JBGTKH010000023.1:0-9520 GCA_041744735.1 Pirellulaceae bacterium
CGCGCGGCCGCGGCGGCCGATGAACTCAAAGGCCCCGTCGGTGAGACGAAGACCGACGACACGCCCGCACCGGCGTTGGAGCAGCAAGTCGTAGCCTCCATTGTCGAGACGAATTTGGTTGGACGAGAGCCGGTTGTTGAGCAGCCTGTTGTTGAGCCATCGGTGGTTGAGCAGCGAAACAGTCGCTCGTCGAAACATCCCAGCGGCTATCCCGCACCTTGCAATTGCTGCAATCGAACAACGGCGCCGCATCCTGATCGCGGCGTACTGAAGACTCGCCATCCCTCGCTGCCGCCAGCCGCTCGTACAACCAGCACAACACGACAATGGGCGTTGGCCTGACCCTAAACGCATTTGCCTAAGGCTTGACGGGCCATCCGGCGGAGCCAACAATGAAACTTGTCCGGACGAGTTTCATTTTCGCGTTGGTCCCATGTTGCGAACGACCGTTGTTGATCTGCTGATCGCCGTGTTGCTGACGTGCCCGTACGGCTGTTTGGGCGCGTCAGCACAGCGAGCGACAGCACAGCTTGAGCCGGCGGGCGGTTGTGGCTGTTGTAAGCATGAGCGGCCGGCGCGGGATGAAACGCCTCAGCCGCCCCGCGACGATGCGGCTCCCGATTGCATTTGCCACGGTGCGGTATTCGACGGGCCGCGTGTGTCGATTGCGGACACGCATGCTGCAGAGTTTGTCGCTGCCGCGTTGAATCCCAATGCCGAGTCGGCGATCGCGACGTGCCGGACCTTGACTGACTTTGAACGCTCTCACCACTTCCCGCCACTGAGCACTGGGCGGGAAATCTGCGCGCTGATCTGCGTATTGCTCCGCTAATCGCGGGCTTTTATTGCGATTCTTTTCGTCGCTTGATCGATGATGGGTCCCGTTTGGCCAATGCCCGCATGGCCCGTTGGCGTCGGTTGCGGATCGAATTTGCCGGGTACTGAGTACTGAGTATGGAGTACTGACCGGAAGCCACTTTTGTCGTCGTTTGCGTGCGACGCATTATTAAACGCCGTTCTTGCCCACCCGAATCTGAATGAGATAACTGCGATGACCAAACTGAATCTGCTTTCCCGCGTGCGGCGTGTCTTGCCGGGGGTGATTGTGCTGGCGCTGTTGGCGAGCGTTGGGTATTGGGGACATCACTCGGGGTGGAAGATTCCCAAGTTCTCGTCGCTGGTGGGCCAAACCTCGACGCTAGAGCCGCAGTGGTGCGACGAGCACGGTGTGCCTGAGTCGATGTGCGTGGCTTGCAATGCCGAATTGATGCCGAAAGGCCAACTGTACGGCTGGTGCCGCGAGCATGGCATCGCCGAGTGCCCACTGCATCACCCGGAGCTTGTGCAGCTCAATGAGTCGCGACAACCGTCTGACGAAGATTTCGAACGCGCCCGGCAAGCGTTCACTCTGAAGCCACGGCCCGAGAATAACCCTGCGTGCAAGTTGCACCTGCGGCGGATTCAATTTGTTTCCAGTGAGGCGGCAGATCGGGCGGGCATAGACATTCGCCTGGCGGACCGAGCGCCGATCGAAGAGACAGTGTCCGTCGTTGGCCAAATCACGTACGACCCCACGCTCGTCGCCCGGCTGTCGTCACGAGCGGCCGGTACCGCGTGGCGAGTTGACAAGAACGTCGGCGACACGGTGACCGCGGGCGAAGTGCTGGCGCTGGTCGATGCGGTCGAGGTCGGACGCACCAAGGCCGAACTGCTGCAAGCGGTGGCTCAGCTAGATCTGCGCGACAAGACCCTGCAGCGCCTGGCCGGCTTGGAAGGCGTCGTTCCCGGCCAACGCCTGTTGGAAGCCGAAACGGCCCGCGCCGAAGCTGACATCGCGGTCCGCAAAGCCGTACAAACGTTGGTGAATCTCGGCCTGCCGATCGCGAGGGAGGACATCAACGGCGAATCGGCCGAGCAGCTTTCGCGGCATCTGCAATTCCTGGGACTGCCAGCGCCGGCCACCGCGGAACTCGACCCGCAGCGAACCACTGCGAATCTCATTCCTGTTACGTCGCCCCGAAGCGGCGTTGTCGTTTCGCGTGATGTCGTGGCTGGCGAAGTAATTGATGTGGCGAAGACGCTGTTCACGGTCGTGGATAACAGCCGCGTGTGGTTGATGCTCGACGTTCCGGTCGAGGACGCGGCCTACGTTGCCGTCGGTCAAGTCATACGATTTCGTCCGGACGGTGATGTCCATGAATACACCGGGACCGTCACGTGGATCAGCACCAGCATCGACCGTCACACGCGGACCGTGAAAGTGCGTGCCGAATTGGAAAACAACGACGGCCACCTCCGTGACGAGAGTTTCTGCGCGGGCCGGATTGTGTTACGTCAAGAACAGGACGCGATTGTGGTGCCCAGCCAAGCAGTGCATTGGGAAGGATGTTGTCACGTGGTGTTCGTGCGCGACAAAGCGTTTCTCGACGAAGACTCGTACAAGATCTTTCACACGCGCATGGTGCGGCCGGGTGTTGTCAATGGTGACAAGACCGAGGTGATTGCCGGTTTACTGCCCGGCGAAGTCGTGGCGACGAAGGGGAGCGAAGTTCTGCGAGCCGAACTGCTCAAAGGCAACCTCGGCGCCGGGTGACTGTGCGAGCATTAACCCTTGGTCAAGGGTTCAGGGTTTGGGGTTCAGGGTTCAGAGGAAGAGGAAGAATAGGAGGAAGAAGAGCGGATGACTCTTTGTTGGTTCGTCACCGCTCAAATCCTACGCCTTGAGTCCCGTTACGCACCTTTTCAACCGATTTCCATCAACTCTTAATCCTGAACCGTGAATCCTGAACCGTGAATCCTGAACCGTGAACCGTGAACCCTGAACCCTGAACCCTTTCATGCTTAGCTGGCTCATCGACAACTCGTTACGGCATCGCGGCGTTGTCCTCATTGCCGTGTTGGGAGTTGTCGTGGCGGGGGCGTGGTCGCTGCAGTATCTGGACATCGACGCCTTCCCGGACACGACGCCGGTCATGGTGCAGATCAACACGACGGCGCCGGCGCTGGCTCCGGAAGAAATCGAGCAACAGATCACGCTGCCGATCGAGCAGGTGATCGGCGGTCTGCCGCGGCTGCAGAATTTACGGTCGGTCTCGAAGTTCGGGCTGTCGCAAGTTGTGGTGACGTTTGAAGACGGCACGGATATCTATTTCGCTCGGCAACTGATCGGCGAGCGGCTGACCACGGTGGAATTGCCCGCGGGAATCGAGCGGCCGGAGATGGGGCCGGTGTCGACGGGGCTGGGCGAAGTCTTTCATTACATCGTCAAACCCGACGGCGTCGACCTGGCCGCGCTACCTGAAGAAGAGCGGTTGCGAATGCTGACCGAACTGCGCACCGTGCAGGATTGGATTATCAAGCCACAACTTCGCACCACGCGCGGCACCGCCGAGGTGAACAGTTGGGGCGGCTATGAAAAACAGTATCAGGTGCGAATCGACCCGCAGCGGCTGATCAAACACGGCCTGACGTTCGACGAGGTGATCGACGCCCTGGAACGCAACAATCGCAACGTCGGTGGCGGCACGATCACGCAGAACAGCCAGATGCTGTTGGTTCACGGCCTGGGCCGCACGGTGAACATCGAGCAGATCGAAAACATCGTGATCAAATCCGAAGACGGCGTGCCGATCCGCGTCAGCAACGTAGCCGATGTCCAGATCGGCCACGAAATCCGCCGCGGCGCGGTCACGGCTGACGGGCAAGGCGAGGTCGTCCTGGGTCTGGGCTTCATGCTGATGGGCGAAAACAGCCACCGCGTGACCCATCGGCTGAAAGAGAAGATGGAAGACTTGCAGTCGTCGCTGCCGCCCGGCGTGAAAGTGCAAACGGTCTACGATCGGACCGAACTGATCGACCACGTGTTGGAAACTGTGCAAACAAATCTGTTCGAGGGCGGGCTGCTGGTCATCGCGGTGCTGTTCATACTGCTTGGCCATCTGCGAGCCGGCCTAATCGTTGCGCTGGCGATCCCACTGTCGATGCTGTTCGCGTTCTCCGGCATGCTGCAATTCGGCATCGCCGCCAGCCTGCTCAGCCTCGGAGCCATCGACTTTGGATTAGTCGTCGACAGCTCGGTCGTGATGGTCGAGAACTGCGTGCGGCACTTGGCGAGTGACGAGTGGCGAGTGACGAGTGACGAGTCAGAAGAGAGAGCAGATTTGAGGTTTGAGTGTCGAGAATCAGAACAGGCCGGTCCTACGTCCTCTTCTCAGCCCTCAACGCTCAACTCTCCAATCTCCATCATCCGCGACGCGGCGGTCGAGGTGCGTAAACCGACGATGTTCGGCGAACTGATCATCATGATCGTGTACTTGCCGATCCTCACGTTGGAAGGTGTCGAAGGAAAACTGTTTCGGCCGATGGCGTTGACGGTAATTTTGGCGTTGGCTGGTTCGATGTTGTTGTCGCTGACGCTGATGCCCGTGCTGGCCAGCCTGATCCTGCCGCGCCGCATCGACCATCGCGAGCCGCTGTTGATGCGAGCGATCAAATGGCTGTACCGGCCCGTCTTGCACTTCACGATGCGGCACAAGCTGCCGGTAATCGGTTTGGCCCTGAGCGTGCTGGCCGTAGCGTTCGGCATCATCGCGCCGAATCTGGGCTCGGAATTCGTGCCGAAGCTGTCCGAAGGGGCCATTGTGATCAACGTCGTGCGGCTGGCCGGCACCGATCTGGCGGAGTCGGCTCGCTACAACACGCAGATGGAACGGGCCATCCTGTCCGATTTTCCCGACGAGGTCCAGCACGTCTGGAGCCGCATCGGCACCGCGGAGATTGCTACCGATCCGATGGGCACCGAGTTGACAGACGTGTTCATCACACTGAAACCGCGCCGCCAATGGAAGCGTGCCGCGTCGCAGGCCGAACTGGCCGAGCTGATTCAGCACGCGATGCGCGAACTGCCGGGCCAGCGGATCGCCATGACACAGCCGATCGAAATGCGGCTGAACGAAATGATCTCCGGCGCGCGCAGCGACGTGGCCGTGAAACTGTTCGGCGACGATTTCGACGTGCTGGTGGACAAAGGCGACGACGTGCAGCGCGTGCTGCGGTCGATTCCGGGAGCAGCCGACGTCAGTGTCGAGCAGATCACCGGCCAGCCCGTGCTGCAAATCCAGGTGAAGCAGGACCAGCTTGCCCGCTACGGCTTGCCGGCGGAAGCGGTGCTCGGCGTCGTCGAATCAATAGGCAGCAAACACGTGGGCGAAGTCTTCGAAGGCCAGCTTCGATTTCCGCTGGTCGTGCGTTTGCCCGAACCGTATCGCGCCAACCCGGAAGTCATCGGGGCAATCCAGTTGACGACCGCAGCCGGCGAACGCATCCCGCTGTCGCGCTTGGCCGACATCCGGCTGGTCGACGGGCCGTCGACCATCACGCGCGAGTGGGGCTACCGCCGCATCACCATCAGCGCCAACGTGCGCGGCCGCGACATGGGCAGCTTTGTGGCCGAAGCGCGGCAACGGATCGCACGGGAGATTCAACTTCCGCCGGGCCGCTATCACGTCGAATTCGGCGGCCAATTCGAGAACCTGCAGCGTGCTCAAACGCGCCTGATGATCGTCGTGCCGGTCGCGCTGGCCCTGATTTTCGGCCTCTTGTATCTGACGTATAACAACCTGATCGACGCGCTGCGCGTGTTCACCGGCGTGCCGTTTGCGTGGACCGGTGGGATCGTGGCGTTGTGGCTGCGCGACATGCCGTTTTCGATTTCCGCGGCCGTCGGCTTCGTGGCGCTTTCGGGCGTTGCCGTTTTAGACGACATGCTGTTGGTGTCGACCATTCGCCAACTTCGCCGCCGCGGAATGGCGCTGGAAGCGGCCGTCGAACAAGCGGCCATGACCCGGCTGCGGCCCGTGCTGATGACTACGCTGGTCGCCAGCTTGGGTTTCGTCCCCATGGCCTTTAACACCGGCATGGGCGCCGAAGTCCAACGCCCGCTGGCCACCGTTGTGATCGGTGGCGTGATCAGCGCCATGGTCATGTCCCTGCTGGTGCTGCGAGTTTTGTATATGGTGTTTACACGAGACAATGTTGAAACCAGTGTTGTGGGGCGGTGAAAGTTGTTGTGGGGCGGTGAAAGTTGTTGTGGGGCGGTCTCCCGACCGCCCCACCGTGTCCAATGTTGAAAGGAGAATCGAATGACCTCGACAACGAAAATGTTCGGTGTGTGTTCATTGTTCATCGCGATCATCGCAGTTACGTCGTCCGGTTGCGGCGGTACGACGGGCGACCAAGCCGGACCAAGCAGCCCACCCGCACAACCCACCGGCGCAACATCGACCCAAGGCGACCACAGCGGCTGGTGGTGCGTCGAGCACGGCGTCCCCGAAGAGGAATGCAGCATGTGCAGCGCCAAAGCCGCCGCCGACTTCAAAGCCAAAGGCGACTGGTGCGACGAACATCACCGCGCCAAATCCCAATGCTTCATTTGCGACCCGACTCAAGCCGAAAAATACGCCGCCCTTTACGAAGCCAAATTCGGGAAAGAGCCCCCAACGCCGACCGAATGACGTAGCACGCCAGAACCAAGTTGCTCACGGGCCACGCATCTCGAAGATAGCGATGGTGCAGTTGTTGCCCGGAGGCAGTGTGAGACCGATCAGGCCGGGTGTACGCGGGGTTGCGCCTGCGGCTTGTTGGACTTCGATTTCTTTCCCGTTCAGGAAGCATTTGATGGCGTCCGCTTGCCGGCCGAACTCGAGGAACATCGAGCCGGGCGGCAGGGTGACGTAGTAGGTCATTTCGCCGCCTTCCGCGTCCAGCAGGCCGAAGGTTTGTGATGGGCCGACGTCTTGCAGGATCAGGCGGCAGAAAAAGTTGCCGGTCACGCGCGTGCGGTACGCGATGCGAACGGGTTCGGGCTCCGATGCGGGCACGTGAATCTCCAGCCGGCCTTCGGCGTTGGCGACGCCGATGTTGTCGAGCGGGCCGCGCTGCCAGCGATCGTTGACGCGGCGTACTAGATACCATTTGTCGGGTTCGAGCAGCGCCCGTTGCAGACGATTCAACAGCGGGGCTTCGACCGACGAGACCGTTGGCGGCGTGATGTCGAGTTCGCCCAGCAGCGCGGAGACGTCGACGCCGCCGCGCCGCGCGTCTTCCCACGCCGCGCGGGCCAGCGTGCGGTCTCCCTTGGCATCCATGGCCAGAAACGCCCCGCTGAACACCTTGTTCTGCGGCGCGTCGGCTTTGAGCACGCGCGACGCCAGCGTCAAGGCGACCTTGGGCGGCATGTCTTGGAGCGTGTACCGCTTGTTCTCGCCCGCCACGCGCAGCACCAGCCGGCCTGCCGCGTATTCGACGACCGCCACGGGCGTCTCGCCGATCATCAATTCTTCGGTGCCCTGCAGCGTCCGCCCGCCCTCGTCCACGGCTTTAAGGAAATCGGCGATGTACTGCTGCAGCAGCGACAACCGCTCGACCTGTGCCACGAACGTCGCGGACTGGCTGATCGCGGCCGCTTGCTGCAGCTTCGTCTTCGCCGCCGCCAAATCCCGCTGGGCCAGCGCCGCACGGATATCGTCCAACAGCTTCTGCTGTTCCGCCGGAATTTGTACTTGCTGGCCCAACGCTGGCTGCTGGCATGCCAGCGAAGCGCACAGAAGAACACAGAACGCGATGACGGCGATAGCAAACGGGTGCGAGGTCATGGCTGCAGAATCTCCCGCGAGAAGTTGAAAGGGGTACTTTGACTGGACGCAAGTGTACTCAAAATCTTCGCCGCGGACAGGATAACGCCGGCACTTTTGAGATCACGATGCGACAGCGTCCCGCCGTCAGAATCGTTCTCAACAGATCAACCGCTATAAGCCGATTAGATTCCATAGTCGGCAGAGTTTGACTCGGCGCGCGTCGAGCACGACGCGGTAGCTACACCAACCCGACGCGTAAGCTAGGGGAGACGGCCTGCGATCCCTCGCTGACGCGTTTTGAAGTTGCGCGTTTCAATTGATGGTAGCCGAATTCGCCAGAATTTGGACGGTCTTGTGTTGAACTCGAAAACCAAATTCTGGCGAATTCGGCTACAAATTGATGCTAGCACAACTTCAAAACTGACGCGTCGGGTTGGTTTGGCTTTTGAGCCGCAGGCTAGTGCTATATCGGGGGGACGAAGATGTCGCTGCGTTACCTGTACATGGTGCTGTTGCTCTGTCTGCTGACCGGCCATTCGCTGCAGGCCCAGCAGGACGACCAACCGCGCCGCACGCTGCCGCCGGTGGAAGTTGTACCGGACGAACAGCCCGAAACGGCTGAGGACGCGATCTTTGGCGAAGGGTCGCCGAGCCCGTTCGATCGCCCGTTCAGCTATCCGTCGCTCTCCGATCAATCGTTCGGGGACGCGGACTTCGGCGGATTAGACGGGATCATGCGCAGCGACCGGTCGCTGTTCGACATGCCGGGTTTGGGCACAATCGTCGATCGGCAGCAGCTTGGCGAGCGGATGCCGGTCGACATGTTCCACGCGCTGCAAAATGAAGTTGGCGTACTGATGCAGGCCACGGCCCGCGGGCAAGCGTCGCCGTTCGTGCGCGGGTTGACCGGCCAGCAGGTGCTGATCCTGGTCGACGGCGTGCGTCTGAACAACTCGACCTTCCGCGCCGGTCCGAATCAATACTTCAACTTGATCGATCCGGGGCAGGTCGAGCGCGTCGAGGTGCTGCGCGGGCCGCAGTCGGTGTTGTGGGGCAGCGACGCATTGGGCGGCGTGATTAACGTCGTCACGCGCAGTGCTTCGCCGTATCGCGGCAACTACACGGGCGGCTCGTTTGTCGAGTACTTCAGCACGGCCGACACCGGCTCGTACAGCCGCGGCAATGTGGAAGGTTGGGTGGGAAATTCGGGCCTGTTTGCCGGCGGCAGCTACTTGAACGTCAACAATCTGGACCGCGGCGGCAGCCTTGGCCGGCAGCCGTTCACCGACTACCAGCAATACGCCGGCGACATCAAATACAACCTGCTGGTCGCCGACGATCAGATGATCACCGTCGCGTTTCAGCATTTCGAGCAACAGAATCTGCCGCGCAGCGATCGCTTCAAGCCGTTCACCAACACGCCGCGGCCTACGTTCTTCGATCCGCAGCGCCGCGACTTGGTGTACTTGCGCTGGCAGGGTCTCGCCTGCAACGCGCTGTTCGACGCCTTCACGACGACCGTTTCCTACGGTCGAAACCAGGAGCGCTCGCTGGAAATCCGCAATCCGGCGGAGTTTGTGGTCAACACGTTTGGATCGAACGTCACGCTGGCTAAAGATCTATGTTGTGCGGGCCGGCTGACGTACGGCCTCGATTACTATTACGACGACGTGAACGCTTTCCGCCACCGGCTGAATCCCCAGTTTCCCGACGACGCCACCTACGACCGGGCCGGCGGCTTTGTAAATTGGGATGTGGATTTGACCGAGCGGCTGACCACGATCGCGGGCGTGCGTTACGAAAACGTCAATGCCGCGGGCACGATCGACGCCGTGTCGGGCGGGCCCAAGCCGTTCCAGCGGACCTATCAAGATTGGATCGGCAGC
>JBGTKH010000024.1:0-8060 GCA_041744735.1 Pirellulaceae bacterium
TCGTCGCCGTGACGGTCAGCGATTCGCTGCCGGCTTTGACGACGTCGCTTCAACACCGCCAAGCCGCCGTGCGGCGCAGTGCCGCCGAGGCACTCAGCATGATGGGCCCCGCCGCCAAAGAAACCGCGCCCGCACTGGCCAAGTTGCTCACGGACGAAAATGACGCGGTGCGAAGAAACGCCGCGTTTGCACTGGCCGCAATCGAGCCCGATGCGTCGACCGTGCTTTCCGAATTAATCGACGCGCTGCATGATTCGGACGCCGAGGTGCGTAAAAACTCAGCCATCGCGATTGGCGCACTCGGCTTGGCAGCCAAAGACGCTGCGCCGGCGCTGATCGAACGACTGAAAGACGACGACACGGAAGTTCGCCGCTGCGCCGGCGAGTCTCTTCAAGAAATCGATCCCGATGCGGCGGTAAAGAACAACGCGATGTAGTGTGGTGCACTGTCAGTCGTGCATGGATGGGTAGCCGAAGTCGCCAGACTTTGGCCCGGTGGGGTTGAGTTTACGAAGCCCCAGTTCGTTGAAAGCTGGGGCTTCGGGGACTCAGCCCCAGCCACCCAAACACTGATCAATGATCCGCGCGATCGTGCGCCGCGTCGTGTGACTCGCCGGGGTGTAACTCGCCGTGATTTGTATGTGGCGCCATTGGGTGCACGTCGTGCTGGTGCGAGTGGCCCGGCAGCAGTTCGATGCCATACGCGATCGCCACTCCCAACAACAAAACCGCCGACAGCGTCACGCGGTCGTGCGAATGAAAATGCACTTCGGGCAGCAGGTCGCCCAGCGAAATGCACAAAAAGACGCCGGCGGAAAAGGCCAGCGCGTAACCCAATATCGCGTGCTGCGAACCTAGCCAGAACGAACTGCTCAGCCAAAACAGCGCCGCGCCCAACGGGCACATCAACGCGAAACCTAGATTGGCAAGCTGCCGCCACTGGATCGACCAACCGCCGGCCGACATCATCGTGGTGATCGACATCGCATCCAGCGGCTTGTGCAGGGCCACGGCCAAAAACGTTCCCAAGCCGAATAGCGCCGTTAACGACGTCGCGTGCGATTCCGCTTGCACGCTGGCCGCTAGTGCCACGCCGTCCAGCGCCGTATGCAACGCTAGCCCAAACGCCAAGCCGATCCAACCGTACGGATGTCCGTGCGAATGTGCTTCCTGAACCGCAGCAGCGTGCGGTTCAGGCTGGTGATGTTCGTTGCTATGACCGTGATCGTGGTCGCACTGGTGATCGTGATGATGGTCGTGATGATGATCGTGAGCGGGGACAGGTTCTTCTTTCGCGGGTTTCGGACCCGCGACCGGGCCGTGCTGGTGAAAGTGAAACATGCGGATCAGGAAGAACATCGCCAGCAGTCCGACCAGTGTGGCCATCGCGGCCTGATCGAGCGATGGCAATTCGGCTGCGGCGTGCGGCAGCAGATGCAGCAGCGCCACACCCAGCATGAGCCCCGCCACGAAGCTCATCATCAACTGCATCCGCGTGTGCGTCAGTCGGATCTGCGTCGGCAGCCACCCGCCAAACAGAGAGGCCGTTACGATCAGCACGCAATAAATGACGACGAGCGTTGTGGGCCACATATCACTCGTCCAGCGTGAGTTCGTTTCCTGAGCGGCGTCGGCACCGGACGAACCGCCGTCCCGCCGTGCAGCCTCTCAATGTAGCGAAAATCGGCCCGCTGGCAACTCGATAGCGCGAACGGCGTCGGGAGTCTTTTTCAGTTTTGGCGAAGCTGAGTGGCCTGACCCTGCACGTTTATCGCTATTGCGTCTCCACCGGCTCCCACATCACGTAGCGGCGGATTTCATCGACCAGGTAGGGCGCTTTGAAGTATTCGTCGCGATTGTGCTGCCGGCCGACTTCGCCGTTCACATCCCATTGCACAATGTTACGGGCCAATTCTCCGAAGAACTCGGCCCCGGCCAGACCGGTATAGCCCAACGCCTGCTGACGCGGGTCAAAATCCAGCAGCCAATAGCGCCGCAGGACGTAGTCGCACGAGTTATACAGCAACAGCAGGCGGTCCACTTGCGACAAAGCCCGTTCGTGATATTCGCCCGGCAGCAGCCAATAGTTCGGCAGCGCCGCCGCCAACAGCACAACCCGCACGCGCTGCGATTCCGGCCCACGGTATTCTCGCAACGACCGGCCCGCCAGCTCTCCGCCGGCCGAAACGTGCAATGCTCCCGTTGTAATGCGGGCGCCGAAACTGTAACCGATCACACTTACATGAACATGCGGATCGATGCGCGATAGAACCCAACCGAGATAGTAACTCTCGATCTCGGTGCGCTGCGCTTTGGCGCGCACGTCTCGCAACGGGCCCGTGAACTTGTCTGCGGGCCAGGACCAGATGACAAACCGCAGCGGCTGATCGCTGCGCGACTCGCAGGCCAGCGCGTGATAAACCAACCGGCCGCGAGCCGCACACTCGTCACCTTCGATGCGATTGCCATGAATGTAGAACACGGTGGGGATTTGTGCGTCGTCCTGCGAAAGTAACTCGGACAAGTTCGATGACACCCAACCTTGTTCGCGGTCGTATCGTCCTACTTGAAGATTCGGCTCGACCGCTGGGTCACTCTGCACCGCCTCCACCGGCCGCGTGTTGATGTACCAAAGCTGATCCTGTGGCCGCGGCGCACAACCGCAGTGCTCGGCTGCTTCCGCGGGCGAATGTATATGCGCACGAACCGCACCGAGAACAACCGGGCTAATGCCAGCGTGGATTATGAACAAGATCAGCCAAGTAATTGAAGGGCGCGTTGCTAGTACGAATCGAGTCATCTCGTTTCCAGCCGTCGTTGGGTCGCGGTTAAATGACTTTTACCTCAAGTCACTTACTCTGAACTGTAGCACTTTTTCAACAACCTGCGTTGTCGAAAAACCAACGCCTTGTTGAAAAAAATCCCGTGTTGAGTTTGCACATCACGGCGCGTGGGGTAGAGTTACTTGGCCCGCAGTTTCGCCCATGTTCGAGCGTCCTGCCTTTCGGGAGGTGAGTACCATGAAGAGGCTTTTGATTTTGACGGCCCTGTTGATGATGGCCGTCGTCACCGTTGGTTGCCGCAGCAACGCCTGTTCGCGTGGCTGCTTCAACCGCGGTGCTGCTTGTAACAATTATGGCGGCACGACCGTGTACAGTGCCCCCGAGGACGACAGCATCCTGCTGCCGCCCGCGTCCCAACCGCCGCTGCTGCCCGGCCCGGTGCAAGCTCTGCCCAGCCGCTAGTTATTCCGCCGGCTCCGCGCAGCCACTGATCCATTTGTCCACCGCCCTCTCGGTGGAATCGCTACATCGCGAGAAGTGCGTGAAATCCTGACGCGCCTTCTCGCGATGAGCGACGGATTGAGCCGACGATGCTCACGGAAGTCTTGCGCGGCGAGTGAATGGCGCGAATCCATGCACGACTAGGGTTGGATTAACCGATCGTATTCCGCATGAGCTCCAATCCAAAACCAGACTAAGTCCTCGCCGGATTCTACGGCTAGCGCACGATATTGAATTCCCACCCGCGCCGACCAGAAACGGCCGACTTTTTTGAAGTGCAGCGACGGGTGCTTGGCATCTTGCTTGAGCAGCTTGAAGTTCTTATCCGCCAACGCCCGAATCGCGTTTGGCAACTTGTTGTAGCAGTCCCAAAACTCCGGTGTTGCCAGGTGCTTCATAGCGGCGTGCAACGATTCGAACGAGCATGTTCGAGCGCCTGATCAGCCAGTCGATCCAACTTGCCGTTTTGCACGTCGCGTTCAAACTCATTGTCCCAGAGGTCTGCGTCGAAATGCGCAAACCACTCGCGGAATTGAGCGAGTTCACGCGTTGAGAGCTGAGAAATGGCCGTTTCGATTTGCTTAAGCGTCATACAAATGAATATAGGCCCCTGGGGCTACGAACGTCAACATAAGGTAGTGGTACAAGTTGCCGTAGCGGAAGTGGTGACACTTCCGAAGTCTAACGACTTCGGCTACCAAAATGTACCACTACCCAACATAATTGTCCCGGTCGGGCCTGATAAAACCGGTAAAGTCGCCGCTGTTTCGCTGACCGGCACGCGACGAGCAAAGCTTTGCGGCGCTTGCCGCTTGTGCTGTGGATACGTGACGGATGTGCCGATGATGCCTACTGCACCGGTAGCATCATCGGCGCTACCGCTCATCCCTCCACAACCGCCCGCCACGAAGACGCTTGCCAATGCCGCCGCTTGTCAAGACAAAGGCAAATCCATGTCTCCGCCGAAAGATCGCAAGCAACGCGATGCGCTGCCGCGTGATGGCGTTGTTGCTGGCGTCCGTCTTGGCCGTTGCATGCGAGCCGACATGGATGCTGGCCCGCGGCACGGACGGCATACTGGGTCTTTCGCGATTGCCGTCGGTCGAGACGTCCAGCGAGATAGTGAGTGACTCGCAAGTCGAATCCCTCTGGCCCAGTTCCTCGGTTCATGAGCAGACGTGGACGACGCAGCTTCTGCCGAGCGGGCTGATCTACCGCTCGTACTTGGCCGGCACGCGCGAGCCGCGATTGGCGAGCGTCTGGTCGTACGAGTCCGATCTGGGTGAAGTTTGGAACCCGACGTTAGGAGCACGCGTTGGCTTGTGGCGGTTTGGAACAGAAAACGATTTGCGTCCCGAAGGGTTTCAAATCGATTTCGACGGTGCCGTGTTCCCGCGGCTCGATCCTTGGGAGGACAGCAATCCGCTGATCGCATCCGATTTTCGCGCCGGGTTCTGGCTGACGTACGGCAACGGCCCGTGGCATGTGAAGGTCGGCTATTATCACTTGAGCGCCCACTTAGGCGACGAGTTTCTGTTGGCCAATCCCGGCGTGCAGCGGATCAACTACGTGCGCGATGAAGCGATGGTCGGCGTTGGATATTACTGGACGGACGACGTGCGGCTGTACGCCGAAGCAGGCTATGCGCCGGGCATCGACGGCGGTGCCGAGCCGCTGGAATTTCAATTCGGAGCCGAATACAGCCCCATCGTCGACCGCGGCTGGCGAGGCTCACCTTTTGCCGCCGCCAACGTGAATCTGCGCGAAGAAGTTGACTTCAGCGGCAATTTCGTCACACAACTCGGCTGGCAATGGCTGAACGGTTGCAACGGCCGGCGCTTCCGAGTCGGCCTGCAATACTTTGTCGGCAAGAGCGACGACTACGAATTCTTCCGCCGCCACGAATCACGCATCGGCGGCGGCACGTGGTTCGACTTTTAACGCTGGATTGCGTCGCGTTTCGGTGGACTCGTTTAACCCCGTTTAACCCGTAGCCGTAGGCGACGGCGCCTCGTCCCACGCCCTCGCCTGCGGCTACGGGTTAAACAACGGAGCTGCCGTCCTGTATACTATCGCAGTCAGCGTGACTGGCGCCGAACGTGAATCACGCAGGAACCTCCGCAACCTAAGTAAATCAGAAATGAGGTGTCGAGTGAATTCGAAAACTACGAGAACCGTGTTTGGATCGCTACTAGCCGTGGGCACAATGTGGGCGGCAGCGTGGGCCGTGGATAAGCCGGAGCTGCTGCCGATCAGCGGCAAGATCAACTGGGTTTTCGATTACGAAGAAGGGAAGCAGCTAAGTCGAACGTCCGGCAAGCCGATGTTCGTCGTCTTTCGGTGCGAACGCTGAGAGGCGTGCTCCGATTTCGACGGGCAGGTTGTCCGTCTAGACGATGACATTGCGAAGTTGGCCGAGAGTTTTGTTTGCGTCCGCATCCAGTCGATGAACGGCGTGAACATCAATCAGTTTCAGTTCGAGTACGATCTGACCTGGATGGCGTTCTTTCAAGACGCCGCCGGGCGAACCTATGTCCGCTACGGCGGCCGCGAAGACCACGACGCCGAGTCGCATCTGAACAAGGAATCGCTGCTGCGCGTGATGCGGCAAGCTTTGGTCCTGCACCAGGACGGCAAGGTGCAGCCCGACAACCGCTACGAACCGGTGGCCCAATCGGCACTCACTCCCGAAGACATTCCCACGATGAAGGCCATGATGGCCAAACGCAAGGAAAGCTGCATCCATTGCCACGACGTTAAAATCGCCCAACTCCGCCACCTGCGCGATCTCGGCCAGGTTGACAAGGACATGGTGTTCACTTATCCGTCGCCGAGCCAGTTGGGAATTCAGCTCGACCCGGCCACGCATTATCACGTGCAGCGCGTGGACCCGCAGTCGCCCGCCGAGGCCGCGGGCATCCGCGCCGGCGATCTGATCCGCACGATCGACGGCCAGCGAGTCCTGACGCTCGCCGATATGTCGCGCGTGTTGGAACTCGCGCCCAAGACCGGAACGCTGGCCATGAGCATCGAGCGCGACATGCAAACCATCTCCACCTCCATTCGTCTGCCCGACGGTTGGCGCAAGAGCGACGATCCGTCATGGCGTTCGTCAACCGGTGTCATGGGACCAAGCAGCGGCTTTTGGGGAGTCACGATATCGAACGAACTGCGCCGGCAACTGGGTTTGACCGAAAACGATCTGGCCATCCGCATCACGTACCTCAACGCCCCGTGGCTCAAGGAGACCGGCCTGCGCAACGGCGACTACCTCGTCTCGATCGACGGCCAGAAATCAAACATGACGATCCGCCAGTTGCAAGTCTACCTGCACCTCAACCGAAACTGGGGTGACAAAATTGAACTGGTCGTCCGCCGCGACGGCAAGGAAGTCAATTTGTCGATACAATTCCCCAACGAACCGCCCAATTGAAGAACAAACTCGAACTCGCGAGGATGATTGACTGACCGTTCACGAGATCTCTCATAATCAAGTTCTCGTGGGCGGCTCGGATATTTACAAGATTCACGTCCGTGCCACGGTTTAGAACCGGTGCCCTTTCTGCGGGCCGTCTTCGGTGAGCGTGAGAATCTCGGGGCCGGTTTCGGTCATCAGGACCGTGTGCTCGAATTGCGCGGAGAAGCGGCCGTCGCGCGTGCGGACGGTCCAGCCGTCTTTCTTATCCTGCACCGTGTGCCGCGAGCCGGCGTTGATCATCGGTTCGATGGTAAAGCACATGCCGGGTTCGAGCCGCTCCAAGCGGGCTTGTGGCGTCGGGTAGTGCGGGATCGAGGGCTCTTGATGAAATCGGCGGCCGATGCCGTGGCCGACGTATTCGCGCACCACGCTCAAACCGCGCCGCCGAGCTTCCGCCACAATCGCCTCGCCGATGTCCGACACGCGCGAGTTCGGCCGAATCGCCTCGATCCCCAAGTACAGGCAATCGAACGCACACTGCGTCACGGCACGGGCCTCATCGCACACCAGGCCGATGAGAAATGTTTCCGACTGGTCACCCAGCCAGCCGTCGACGACCGTTGTCACATCCAGATTCATGATGTCGCCCTCTTGGAGAACATACGAATCCGGGATGCCGTGACAGATCACGTCGTTGACGCTCGTGCAGCAACTTTTGGGAAACCCCTGGTAACCCAACGACGCCGGAACGTGGCCGTGATCGCACGTGTAGGTGTTGATCAACTCGTCGATCTTTCCCGTCGTGACGCCAGGTTTGATGTGCTGCCGGATGAAATCCATCAATCGTGAATTGAATCGTGCCGCGGCGCGCATCGCCTCGCGGTCCTGCTCGTTCAATCTAAGATGGCGGCGCGAATAATGCATGAACGATCTCGGCAGCAGTAATCGAGCGAGGCGGCGCATGGTTCCATCAGATTCGTGAGCGATAGAGTTTAACATAGCGACCGACTGCCTGATAAGGCGTGTGAACCTGCCGCAGCGCACCGGGTCGGTTAGGCAAGTCCGGCTTATTAATTTACCCGTAGCCGAAGTCGCCAGACTTTGGAGGATCGGCCAAACTCTGGCGAGTTCGGCTACGCTGATTGGTACGTCCTTATCCGGGACTTGCCTTACGTACAACGACGGTAGCGGATGTGGTGACACTTCCGAAGTCTCACGACTTCGGCTACCAAGAATGTAACCGCGACTCGGAATTCGGCGCCTTTGCCAGCTCGCGGCAAAACCGATAGAATCACCCGTTCACGGACAGTCGCGGCGATGCCGCAAACCGATATTGTATCTTCACTTAAATCGCAACC
>JBGTKH010000025.1:0-5862 GCA_041744735.1 Pirellulaceae bacterium
TCCGGCGGCCTGCTCCGCGCCCGCAAGATCGACTACGATGAAGCTCACAAACTCTACGGCTAAACCGGCGCGCAAACTAACATCGCTCCCAGTGCCGCCAGCATCTAGCGCGATCCGCACACGTTGGCCAGTCACACGTTCCTGCCGAGCGGCCGCGAGGCGATGTTAAAGCGTTGTCACAAAGTCTCGACCGCGTTTGAAAACGATGGTCAGCACGTCAACGGTATCGGCGAGCATGTTGCTCACGACGTCAGCCACCGCAGGCCGATCGGCTTCATCGACCGCCATTGTTCGCGCTACATCGCCCAGATCACCCACGTTATCGCGATTGGCTTCCTATCGTTGACCGAGTGGCACGAAAATGGTGGGCAACAAGACGCCGGTCACCCGATGGTTCACTGAAGGGTCGTAAATTCCGTACCAGAATGGGATAGAGTGTCTAAGGAGACGGGTGGGTGCGAGCGCTTGACTTGTTTTGCGGTGCCGGGGGAAGTAGCTGGGGAGCGACGCTCGCCGGTGCTGAGATCGTGGCGGGAATTGACGTTTCCGAGATCGCCGGTAATGCCTTTCAGGTTAACTTTCCCGCTGCTATGTTTCTGGAAGGGTTCTTGGAGGATGTCGAACCGGCCAGGGTTCGCCGCAAAATCGGAAGCATTGACCTGATTCTTGCTTCACCGGAATGCACAAACCACAGCCCGGCGAAGGCAAAGGTCTTGCGCTGCGAGAAGAGCAAGGCGACAGCATTTCAGGTTGTTCGCTATGCCGAAGTGTTTCGTCCGAGATGGGTTGTCGTGGAGAATGTGACAAGCATGCGCGGCTGGGAACGATACCCGGAGTTTCTGCGGCGGCTTGAGCAGCTTGGATACAACATTTCGTCACAAGTCTTGAATGCACATGATCATGGAGTCCCGCAGTCTCGGCGTCGGCTTTTCCTGTTGTGCGATCGAAAGCAGAAGCCTACGAAGTTGCTTGTTCCAAACCGCAAGGTGCGTTCGGCGGCGACCGTGGTCAATCAGAATGGACGGTACGAATACACGCTGTTGAGAACAGAACGCCGGGCATCAGCGACGCTTGAACGAGCGGAGCGAGCAATCGCCTTAGTGGGCGATACTCCGTTCTTGCTCGTGTATTATGGAACCGACAAGGGCGGCGGATGGCAAAGCCTGGATCGGCCCCTCCGCACCATTACGACCCTCGATCGCTTCGCGTTTGTTAAAAAGCAGGACGGCGCGCACGTGATGCGAATGCTGCAGGTACCGGAGTTGAAAACAGGGATGGGAATGCCGCAGCGTTTCAGCCTCGGCGACACGACTCGCCGGAACTCCATCCGGATGATCGGTAACGCCGTCTGTCCGCCGGTCATGCGCGACGTGATTCGACACCTTACTTCCACAGGCGACTGATTTGGCGAGGCACCGTTGGCGAAGCTCCCGTTTCAACCCAAGGCCCGCTTGATGCTCCTTCTCGGTGATCAATTGATCCGAGATGCCGGTATCGCTGTATTTGAATTGGTCAAGAATGCCTACGACGCCGATGCGACAAGTTGCACGATCTCACTTCAAAACATCGACTCGGTCAGCGGAAACGCCACAATTGTTATTGAGGATGATGGCACCGGCATGGACTTGAGGACGGTCAAGAACGTGTGGTTGTCACCTGGGACGGGCCATCGTAAGTCAGAACGAGAGGCTGTTCTTGCTGGAACTGAAAAGTCGCGATCACAACTTGGTCGCCTGCCTCTTGGCGAAAAAGGGGTTGGACGATTCGCGGTCCACAAACTCGGTGATAACGTCACGATGGTCACGCGAGCCAAAGATTGCAAGGAGGTCTTGGTTTCCGTCGATTGGACGAAATTCGACAACAACAACCGCCTGTCTTCAGTGAAGGTAACGGTCAATGAGCGTACTCCCAAACAATTCGCCGGTGAACAGACGGGCACTCGAATTGAAATCACGGACCTCCGCGACATGCCGTGGACTCGCCGGCGCGTTCGTGATTTGCATCGTGCTGTAACATCAATCTGCTCGCCGATCGCCGGACCGGAGTCATTCAAAGCAACATTGATTCTCGAACCCGATCCGAGCAACTGGCTTGAGGGCCTTTTGACCGCCGAGGAAGCAATGCAACTTGCGTTGTTCCGATTCTCTGGGCGAATCGAGAAAGGCGAACTGACGTACGACTACGACTTCCGACCGTGGAAAGGAATGAAGGAAGTTGACGCACGCCGAATTCGGAATCGAACAATGCCTGTCGATCTTCGGACTGAGAAAAAGAAGGGAAAACCTTCGTTGACTAAATCGCAAGATGAAGAAGAAGTTGATCTCGAATCATTGGACTTTGGACCAATAGAAATCGACTTTCGGATTTTTGACCGTGATCCCGGAGTCTTGAAACTCCTGCCCGGCAACATGAACCTAGTCAAAGACTTTCTTGACCAGAACGGTGGCGTACGCGTCTATCGAGACGCCGTGCGAGTCTTCGATTTCGGTGAACCAGGAAACGATTGGCTCAATCTCGGAGGTTTGCGCATCAACGTTCCGACCAAGCGTATTGGCAATAATCAAGTGGTTGGCGCGGTACGCCTTCGGCTTGCTGACAGCAAATCGCTGATCGAAAAGACAAGTCGCGAGGGATTCGTAGAGAATCCAGCGTTCCAAGTTTTTCGCCGCGCAATCAGTTTTGCCATCACACAAGCTGCTTTCGAGCGAAACCTGGACAAAGAAAGAATTCGCAAGGCAACGACAAAGGAGCGGCAGCGAGAACCGGTTCTCGCCGAAGTTAGCGAGCTGCGCGACGAAATCGACAAACTCAAGCTTGAAAAAGAGGAAGATCAACGACTCAACCAATACCTCGATCGAATCGAAATTCAATACCGCGAGATTCTTGAGAAGCTGCTGACTGCCGCCGGTGCGGGCCTGAATTTGGCCGTCGTTCTTCATGAGGTCGAGAAAGGGATTAAAAGCCTCCTCGCATCAATCAAGCAAGGGCAGCCTCTGAACCAAGTGCTCGAGCGGGCAAAGCAGCTTGCCGACATTGTTGACGGATTGACATGGCTGACGCGACAAAGTGGAATCACCGACGTTTCAGCGGCAGACCTGATTCGCCACTGCTTGTTTGCCTGGAGTTATCGTTTCAGCAAGCACCAGATCGAACTGACTAATGGCTTGGAGCATGGCGATCCGCCGTTCACGGTGCGAGGAACTCGCCGCTTGCTCATGACCGCGCTTATGAATCTGATCGACAATTCGATTTACTGGCTCGGCACCAAGAGAGTCAAAGGACGAAAGCTCTACGTGGGCACAACGATGGAACTCACGGGCCAGCCCGCGTTCGTTGTTGCCGATAACGGGCCAGGATTCAAAGACCCACCGTCGTACCTCACCATGGCGTTTTTCACCCGGAAGCCCGATGGTATGGGGCTGGGTCTGCACATTGCTGACGAAGTAATGAAAATGCACAATGGCCGCGTTGTCTTTCCAGAGCCCGGAGACGTTACACTCCCCAAAGAATTCGACGGTGCCGTCGTGATGCTGCAATTCGGAGAAGTACAACATGAAGACAGCCCGCGCCGTCGTCATTGATGAAGACCCGAAAGAGGCTTTGCACCTACTGCAGGCACTGGGGTGTGCAGGGATCGGTGCGGCATATTTCGCTGGAGACGACCCGGATTTATTCCCCACAAATCCACTTGACGGAATTCGTGTGGTCTTTCTGGACCTGAAATTGATCAACCAGCCAGAGGTGCGGCAGTACATTCCACACGCCGTCACGGTTCTCAAGTCCTGCGTCCGCCTTCAGCCTCGGACCACCGGAATCGTTTGCTGGTCAAAACACACCGACGACTTCGCGGCACTCGAGCAAGAGCTTTCGGCGCAAAAGATTGTGCCAGCATTCTTATTGGCGCTGGACAACAAGGCTGAAATTGTCGCCAAGGGCTCCGCCGGCATTGCCGACGTGATTACCCAATTCGACCGGAAGTTGGGCGAGAAACACGGACACCGATTGCTTGTCGGGTGGGAGGAAGTTTCTCACGTCGCCAGCAGTCGATCCACCGATCAGCTTGTAGCTCTCAGCAAAGACGATCCAGATTTGATCAAATTGTTGGCTGCTGTTGCGAGAGCTGCCGCGGATGAGTCGCCATCGAGCGTCGAGCACACGATTCGTGCCTTATGCTCCGGTTTGGTTTCAATTCACCACGATGCCATCGAAGATCTGGCGGTTCCGAACTTCTTTGGTGATGCTGGGCAGGCAATTCACGACCAAGTTAGTCAATCACAAAACCAGCCGCTAACACCGGAACAGCGGGCAAGACTTAACGAGGTCTTGCTTACGACTTCCAGTAGCGTACTGCGACCGGGAAACGTCTACTCAGATGAGTCCAGACTCGGCGACGACGCTGCACAGACAGCTTTCAAACGATCGTTCGCAGAGGATTTGCTTCCGGAAGCCAAGAACAATATTCTTGACGCGATCGCTCGCTCGTCGAAGGTCGTCGGCATTGAGATTACGCCGCCGTGCGACCATGCCGCGCAGAAGAACGCTTCGGCGCGGTTGGTCCTTGGGTTGTTGATCCGGTTGGGTTTACCGGTGACTGAGGACAAAGTGAAACTTCCCGCGAAAAGTCGTCTGTTTGCCAAAGAGATCGAGCCGGTTCAATTGCACCTGCCAGGAATATCGCAAAGTGGTGCGTACAAACTCATATTGAGCGCCCGGCATTTGGAGACTCGGGCAATTTCCGCGATCAAAAACGAGAAGCCTCTATTCCGGTTCAGATCGAGCGTCGTCGCCGACATTCAAGCTTGGTTCGCGAGTCACGCGGCTCGGCCAGGATACGTTTCCATTCGCTGATCCAATGCCAGACGTATTGACCCCGGATCAACGCCGATTCTGCATGTCCCGTATTCGCGGCAAAGATACGACTCCGGAGCTTGTCGTACGGCGGATTGTTTATCGGCTGGGATTTCGCTATCGGCTTAACGTGCGCAGCCTTGCTGGCTGCCCTGACCTTGTTTTTCGGTCCCGAAAAAAGGCGATTTTTGTGCATGGCTGTTTCTGGCATCGGCACGCCTGCCGATATGGTCGCGTCAAGCCAAAGACACGGGCCGCATTCTGGAAGCAGAAACTGGACGGGAACAAGCGACGAGATTCAATGAATCTGAGGCGACTTCGTCGCGACGGGTGGAACGTACTTGTTGTCTGGGAATGCCAGACGGTTGACGCAGATAGACTGGCTCAGCGGTTGTCTAGATTCTTGCGCTGTTAGCCGACGACCGTCACGTTGCGGATTCGGCGGTACGCACGCCCGTGCGACGAGCGGTCGCAGTGTCGTTGTGATAAGATGTGCCCATGATGTGTCGAAATCCTTGGTGCTGTGCTCTGATCTTGATCGTGCTGGCGGACATGCCAGTTCACGGCAGCGACCGCTATTGGGCGATGTTGCGGGACGGGCGAGAGTTGACGGGCGAGCAGCTTCGCGGATTGTACGAGCCAAAGGGTGCCGCGACGTTGGAGGGCAAGCCGCTGTTCGAGGCGGCGAATCCGGCTCGCACGCTGCGAGACACGACGCGCGTGGCGCAGCTTCGCGGGCCGTTTGTCGAGATGACTAACGGCGATGTGCTGCCCGGAATTGCTGCGGGCATGGGCGGCGGTTCACCTTTCGATACAGAACCCGAACATCTAATCGTCGAACTGACGGATAGAGAAGGTCCGCAGCGCGGTGCTCCATCGCGCGTGCGAGTTCGCTGGGAGGCAGTCAAACGCATTGTGTTAACCGGTTCGGGCAGCGACCGGTTCGAGCCCAGTCTGTTGATTTTGCGAGACGGCCAACGCGTGGTCGCGCGCAGCCTGCACTGGTCGAACGAA
>JBGTKH010000026.1:0-6093 GCA_041744735.1 Pirellulaceae bacterium
ATTTGGCGTTCAGCGCTGTAACCGCGGCCGGGCTCAGACGTACAGAATTCAATTTTGCCGGCGAAAACGCGACTTGAAAACACCAACCATGTACCGGCAAAATTGAATTCTGTACGTCTGAGCCCAAACGGTATCACCACCGTGAACGGGTCTGGATGCGCGTCCATCGTTTGTTACAAGCGCAATCGCGGGGGTGCACGATGGTATTTCGTTGACTACAATGGCAACCTTAGTCCATCCGCCAGGCCCGTAGAAAGGGGCCCGGCAGACGTCCTTCCCGTAGAGCGCTTCGGCGCTATCACAAGAATTATCAAGAGAGATTCCATGATTCGAAAAAATCTAGGCGGAGTGCTGACGGCGCTGGTGTTGACACTGGCCGGAAGTCTGGCAAGCAATGGCGTGGCAGCGGAGCCGGCTTTGCAGCTTCAGAAGGGTGACCACATCTCTTATATCGGCAATACGTTGGCCGATCGGATGCAGCATGATGCGTGGCTGGAGACGTACATTCATGCGATGTACCCAGATCACGAGTTGACGTTTCGGAATCTTGGCTTTGCGGGGGACGAGGTGAAGAGCCGGCCGCGCGAGGCGAACTTTGGCAGCGCGGACCAGTGGCTCACCAAGACGCAGGCGGACGTCGTGTTCTGCTTCTTCGGATACAACGAAGCGCTGCGCGGCGAAGCGGGATTGGCTGGCTTTGAAAAGGATCTGGCCGAGATGATCGACGGTATGCTCAAGCAAAAGTACAACGGCAGTTCGGCTCCGCGGCTGATTGTGTTCTCGCCGATCGCTCATGAAGACCTGAAGAGTCCGCACCTACCGGACGGGACGGCGAATAACAAGAACCTGGAACTGTACACCCGCGCGATGGCCGCCGTGTGCCAGGCCAAGGGCGTGCTGTTCGTCGATCTGTTTTCGCCGACGCGCGAACTTTACAAACAGGCCGCCGAGCCGCTTACGATGAACGGCATTCATCTGCTGGAGCACGGCGACCGCGCGGTGGCTCAGGTCATCGTTGGCGAACTGTTCGGTGAGGCCGGCAAGACGATTCGCAGCGACAGCGAACTCCAGCGGCTGCGCGAAGCGATCCTCGACAAGAACCTGTACTGGTTCAGCCGCTATCGCGTTGTGGATGGCTACAACGTCTACGGCGGCCGATCGACACTGGCTTGGTTCGGCCAGTCGAATGCCGACGTCATGATGCGCGAGATGGAGATCTTCGACGTCATGACTGCCAACCGCGACCGGCGCGTGTGGGCGGTCGCCCAGGGGCGCGATCTCAAAGTCGTCGACGACAACCTGCCCGAACTCTTGGCCGTCAAAACGAACAAGGCCGGCCCGCTGCCCGGCGAGAAGTTCGCTTATCTCGGCGGCAAGGAAGCGATCGACAAAATGCAGGTCGCCGCAGGAATGCAGGTGAATCTGTTTGCCTCCGAAGAAATGTTCCCGGAAATCGTGAATCCGGTGCAGATGGCGGTTGATACCGACGGACGGCTGTTCGTTTCGGTGTGGCCGTCCTATCCGCATTGGAACCCGACGCAGCCGCGCACGGATCGCATCGTCTGTTTGCCTGATGACAACGGCGACGGTGTGGCCGACAAGTGCGTGGTGTTCGCCGACGAGTTGAACAGCATCACCGGCTTCGAGTTTTGGGGCGGCGGCATGTTGGTGGCCGCTCCGCCGGAGATTTGGTTTCTGAAGGACACCGACGGCGATGACAAGGCGGATGTGAAAATCCGCATGCTGCAAGGCCTCTCCAGTGCCGATTCGCATCACACGTCCAACGCGATGGTAATCGGGCCGGACGGCTGGCTGTACTGGTCGCGCGGAATCTTCAACGTCTGCAGCATCGAAACGCCGACCACGACGTATCATTCCGGTGCTTCCGGCGTGCATCGTTTCAACCCCCGCACGTTCGAGATGGAGTTTCACTTTCCCATCGGGCCGAACCCGCACGGCGATGTGTTCGATCAGTGGGGTTATCAGTTCGCCAACGACGGTACCAGCGGCACCGGCAGCTATGTGAACATCGGCAAAGGCATCGGGAACAAGCAATGGTTTCAGAAGCGCGTGCGTCCGGTCGCCGCGACGGGCATTCTCTCCAGCAGCCACTTCCCCGAAAAAAATCAGGGCAACTTCCTGATCTGCAACACAATCGGGTTTTTGGGCGTGTTGCAGCACGAGGTGAAATCCAACGGCGCCGATATCACGGCCGTCGAGATCGAACCGATTCTGGTTTCGTCGGATGAAAACTTCCGGCCGACCGATTTGGAGATTGGCGGCGACGGGGCGCTGTACGTGTCGGATTGGTCGAACGCCCTGATCGGCCACATGCAACACAACATCCGCGATCCGAATCGCGATCATGAACACGGCCGTATCTATCGGGTGACGTACAAAGATCGCTCGCTGCTCACGCCTGTGAAGTTAAGGGGCAAGCCGATTGAAGAAGTGTGCGAGGCGCTGTTCGCCACGGAAAACAGTACGCGATACCGAGCGCGGCTGGAACTGAGCGGCCGCGATTCGCAAGAGGTCGTGGCGCAAGTCGGCCACTGGGCATCGCGTCTCAATCCGCAAAACGCTTCCGCGAGTCGCGACGAGGCACAGGCGCTGCTGGAATGTTTGTGGGTCTTCGAAGAGCAGCGCGTACCGAACGCCGGATTGCTGAAGACGGTCTTCCAAGCCGCGGAACCGCGAGTGCGTGCGGCGGCGATTCGCACGTTGGGACATTGGGGCAGCCGCGTTGAGGATTGGGAAACGACGCTGCTCGCCGCGGCGCGCGACGAATCGGCGCTGGTGCGAGCCGAAGCCGCCAAGGCCGCGGTCTCGTTCCCAGGGCTGACCGCCGCGGAAGTGATCTTCGAAATCGCCGCGCGGCCGACCGATCCGGAATTGGATGTCGTGCTGAACTTTGCGCGCGGCAAGTTGAACGTCGACAAAATCGTGCAAGATGCAGTTAGTTCCGGCAAACCGCTGTCCACGGTGGCTCAGACCTACGTGCTGCGTAACGCCAGCGTCAGCGATCTGCTGAAGTTGGAACGCACTGAGGCCGTCTATCAGGCGATCCTCACGCGCAAGAACGTCCCCGCGCAGCAACTTGCCGACGCGCTGGCCGGCTTGGCCAAGATGCGCAAAGTGAATGAGACGAGTTTGCTCGTCGATCTGATCGAAGATCTCGACGCGAAAGATCAAGGCGGCGACAGCAGCAGCCTCGGCCAACTTCTGGCCTCGCAATCGGCCGCAGAGTTGCAAGCAGTGAGTAACCGACTCGAAAGTCTGGCCACGAGCGGCAAGGCGGCAGAAACCAAACGCGCGGCCTACGCGGCGTGGATTGCGGCCGATGGTTCGGGCGACGATGCGTTCCTGGCCGCGACCAAGAGCAAAGATCGCTTGCGAGATTTCCTCGATACCGTTCCGAAGGTGACCGATAACAAACTTCGCGGCGAATTGTACGCCAAAGTTCGGCCGCTGCTGTTCGAGTTGCCCGGGCATCTGCAAGCAGAGTCGGGCGGCTCGGCGTTGCAGCAGCCCGGCATCCTCGTGGATTACTACTTCCCAAGTGCCTCGAACGTGGCGATCGAAACGCTGGCCAAGATGAAACCGCAGGCCAGCGGCATCGTGCCGGAAATCACGATGAACGTGCCGCAGCGCAAAGAGGCCGACCGCTTCGCGCTGCGGTTCAGCGGCGTGATTCAAATCGACGTGTCGGGTAAGTACACGTTCTTTACCAGCTCCGACGACGGTTCGCGGCTATACATCGGCGATCAGTTGGTAGTCGACAACGATGGCCTGCACGGCATGGCGGAGAAGAGCGGCGCGATCGACTTGCCCGCCGGCGCGCATCCGATCGTGGTCACATATTTCGACAACGGCGGCGGCGACGGTCTAGAGGTTTCGTGGTCCGGCCCGAAGATCAACAAGGAAAAAATTCCCGGCAACCGGCTGTCCGTGAGCGGCGGCGAAACGTTGCACGACGTGGCGATTCGCTCGCTGGCGTCGATCCCCGGTCATGAAGAGGAAAAGATTCACGACTTGACGACGCTGGTCAAATCGGGAAAGCACCGCGCGTCGGCGATTCACGCGCTGCTGAGCATCCCGCCGGCAAGCTGGCCGCAGAACGAAGTGCGTCCGCTGGTCGATAACCTGGTCGGCTACCTCAGCGAAATCCCCGCCCGCTTCCGCACCGGTCCTCCGGCGATGGACGCGGTGGCTCTGGCCAAATCGCTGGCCACAAAGCTGCCCGCCGATCAAGCCAAAGCCGTGCAAGATCGTCTCGAGAACCTGGACGTGCGAGTGATTGCGATCGGCACCGTGCCGCATCGCATGATCTTTGACAAGGAGCGCATCGCGGTGCAGGCCGGCAAGCCGGTTGAATTCCGCTTTTCGAACACCGACAACATGCCGCACAACTTCGCGATCACTGTGCCAGGTGCGTTGGAGGAAGTCGGCGAGTTGGCCGAAGCCACCGGCCGAGATCCCGACGCGATGGCGCGGCATTACATTCCCAAGTCAAACAAGATTCTGCTGGCCAGCCGTCTGTTGCAAACCGGCGAGAATGAGGCGCTCAGCTTTGAAGCCCCCACCACGCCCGGCATTTACCCGTACGTCTGCACATATCCCGGCCACTGGCGACGCATGTATGGTGCGCTGTACGTCGTGGAAGATCTGGAGCAATACCAGGCCAACCCGACGTCGTACCTGGCCGCTCATCCGCTGCCGATGAAGGACGAGTTGCTGGCGTACAACACGCGCGGCCGTGAATGGGGATTCGACGAGTTGCTGGCCGAAGTGCAACCGCTGCCCCCCGGCCGTTCGTTCGACGTCGGCAAACAGTTGTTCAAAGTCGCCAACTGCGTGGCCTGCCACCGCCTGAACGACGAAGGACAAGTGTTCGGTCCCGATCTGGCGAAGCTGGATGTGAAGAAGCAAACGACCGAGCACATCCTGCGCTCGCTGTTGGACCCGTCGAAGGACATCGACGAGAAATTTCAATCGTCGGCGTTCCAATTGGATTCCGGCAAGGTCCTCACCGGCATGATCGTCGAAGAAACGCCCGACGTGATCAAAATCGTGATCGACCCGATCGCCAAGGGCTCGCCAACCGTGATCAAGAAGGCGGAGATCGAGCAACAGCAGAAGTCGACGGTCTCGATCATGCCCAAAGGATTGCTGGACAAGCTCTCGCGTGAAGAGATCCTGGACCTGATCGCCTACGTCTACGCGCGCGGTGACACCAAGCACGAGATGTACGAAGCCGGCCATCAGCACGGGCATGAGCATTAGAGTCCTTCCCACCCACGGTCACCCGTGCGCAGTTGCCTTCGCCTCGTGCTTTGTCAATCGGAGCGATCATTTGGAAAACTGACCTCCTTCAGACTCCCCATCTCGCACACGGGACTTTCACCCGATAAAATCACGCCCGTGCCGGGCGTACCCAAACGATGCAACCGACCGGAATGGGAGGTCAGGTTTTTGCGTGAAGTCAACGTCAATCGCGCCCATTCCGGCGGTTGATCTTGGACGTTAGGAGTCATTCCCATGCATCGTCTCATTCCATTCCTTGTTTGCCTGCTTCTGTGCGGTTGCGGCGAGCCGGACGCGAACGCGCCGATGCTCCATTTGACATTGAAGGGCACCAATTTCAATTCTGTTGGGAATTTTCGGGTATTTCGCATCGGCCCTATTACTACGGACACTGCGGATCACGACAGCAGCAGCGGTGCAGGCACGAGGACGAGGCAGAGCGTCACGATTGACAAGATTGCGGCCGACGGCGTTACCCTGACTATTACCCAGATTATCTACATTCCGAATTCGCCGGCGGACGAGTCGAAGACACAGATTTTCATCCCTTACGACAGGGAGACCACCGTTGCCCTTCCGAAGGACACGACTTTGATCGCTCACTTAGAACGGAAAAAATGACGCCTAATCGGGTAGGCGCCGCCATTTCTGACCGCGCCCCCCACACCACCGTACATGCGGGTCCGCATACGGCGGTTCGACGAACAAGTTTAAGTTCGTTAGCAAAGGCGTTGGGGAAAGTCCGACGTCGGCCGTTGGGATCGGCGACTGCGGTTTCCGTCAGCGTCT
>JBGTKH010000027.1:0-10742 GCA_041744735.1 Pirellulaceae bacterium
AGAAACGACAGAAAACCGACAGGTTTAAAGCGCACCGGGCCGGCAGCCGAAAGCTCGAGTTCTGGGGGATTCCCAAAGAGAAGTATGCAGGGCCAATGACCCTGCGGATCCGCGTGGGGGACCAGCTTTCGGACCCTGTGCCGATTACCCTGTCCAACGTTTCGCGCCTGATCCCGGCCGGGGTGGGTTTCGGCGTGATCCTCGTACTGGGAGGCCTGATGTATTGGATCCTGCGAAAACGCCTAAAGGAATTCGCACCACACCACATCGGGGATCATCGATGCAATCCGCTGGAGCTGTTCGTGCTGGATCAAGAGACTGACACCTACAGTCTTTCCAAATTGCAATTCTACGTTTGGACCGGAGTCTCCGTGTTCGGGTACGTGTACCTCACGGTCGCGCGCAGCCTCGTGCAATGGCAGTTTGACTTGGCGGACGTCCCTGCGAATCTGCCGGGAATCATTTTCATCAGCGCGACGACCTCGGTGGTCGCTACGGGCGTCACGGCCGCCCGGGGCCCCAAGGGTTCCGGCGATGTGCATCCTTCTCTGGCCGATTTCATTACTTCCGGCGGCGTGGTGGCTCCGGAACGTTTCCAGTTCCTGGTTTGGACCCTGCTGGGGGCCGGGGCGTTCGTGGCGATGATCCTGCTGCGCGATCCTGGAGAAATCGTGGAGCTGCCGCTGATCCCGCAAGGATTCCTGGCTCTGATGGGCGTGAGTTCTGCCGGATATGTAGGTGGCAAACTGACGCGTACGCCCGGCCCAATCATCGATGA
Organism: Pirellulaceae bacterium; assembly: GCA_041744735.1. Lineage (GTDB taxonomy): Bacteria > Planctomycetota > Planctomycetia > Pirellulales > Pirellulaceae > JBGTKH01. The sequence goes on from JBGTKH010000027.1 coordinate 779, forward strand.
AATCGTCGCCACGGAGGGAAGCTTGACGCTCGAGATTCATGGCCGGAACCTCTCCCAAGATGCGACGTTTCGAATCGGGACCAAAGAGGGAGACGTGGTGCTTACTAAAGACCTTTTGGAGGGGCAAGAGCCCGATAAGAAAGTCAAGATCGTCACGCCTGAAGACGCGGCCGAGCCCAAAGGTTTTGCCAAGTGCATGAGCATCACGATCGCGAATCCCGACCCGAAGTGGACTTCGGAGAAGACGATTCTGACGCTGATCAACCCCGATGGCCAAAAGGCAGCCTGGGAGTTCGAAGTCAAGAAGACGCCCGCGGAACTTGCGCGGATCAAGGCGTCGAGCGCTGAGGCGGCCGCCAAAGAGGCCCGATTGAAATTGGCCAAGTTGGAAGTGGAGGCTGCTGCGAAGAAAACGGCGGCGCAAGACGCTGCGATTGAGGCTGAAGTTGTCCAAGCTAATGCGAACAAAAACGCCGCAGAAAAGGCTGAGGCCCAGGAGAAAGCGCGAAGCCTGAAATCTGAGCAAACCCAGGCGGAACTGCTGGTCGTCAAAAAACGAGAAGAGTCAAAAGCTCTTGACGATGCCGCTGAAGCCGCCGACACAGGGGCCAAGAAAGCGGAGGCGGACGAACTCCTTTCCCTGGAGTGAAAAACGGGTCAGAACCAATACTGTTCGGCACGAGATTTGCTAGCCGGAATTTTCCTCAAACACGACACACTTTGGCACGGGATTTGCGCCATGAGGTCGGCCGTATTGTTTCATTGTCAGGATGGCAGACACGGTCATGGCCGACGAAAAAATCGATCCTCACGAACTCAACAAGCCGAAAATCAAAGAGTCCGACATCACCGGACTCAAGTACTTTGACAAGCTCGCGCCATTGCTCGAGCGGCTGCACGACGATGCCTGCGAGCGGGATAAGGCTGGCAATCGCGAGCTGCACTTCGATCAGTATTGCCTGCTCATCTTGCTCTACCTCTTCAATCCTGTCGTCACCGCGCTGCGCGGGATTCAACAAGCGAGCGAACTCGACAAGGTGCAGAAGAAACTCGGCTGCCAACGAGCGTCGCTCGGTTCGTTGTCCGAAGCGGCTACCGTCTTTGACGCCGATCGGCTGAAGGAAATCATCGCCGAACTGGGCGCGGAACTCAAACCGCTCGCACGCGACGCGCGCTTGCCAGACATCGATCAGACGCTGGTGCTGGTCGACGGATCACTGATCGCCGCGTTGCCTTCGATCATGGAAGCGTCTTGGCGAAAACAGAACCAGGGCAGCGGCATGGTCAAGTGGCGATTGCACACGCACTTTGAAGTCGACCGTTACGTGCCGACGCGGATCGACGTCACGCCCGACGAGGGCGGCGAGCACGATGAGCGCGCGGTACTCGAACGGACGATCGAGTCGGATCGCTTGTACGTGATGGATCGCGGCTACGCCAAGTTCGCGTTGTTCAACCAGATCGTCAAGGCGAACAGCAGTTACGTCTGCCGCTTGCGGGACAACAGTGCGTATGAAGTCGTCGAGTCGCGGGAGTTGACCGAAGCCGATCGGGCCGCGGGCGTACTCAGTGACGAGATCGTGCTGATCGGCCAGAGCGGCAAAGCGAACGCACGCCCCGATCACAAGATTCGCTTGGTGTGTGTCAAGTGTTCGCCGCACACCAGTCGCGGCAAATACAAAGGCACGTCGACGGGGCCCGACAGCGACGGCGTGTTGCGGATCGCGACGAACTTACTGGATGTGCCTGCGGAGATCATTTCGCTGTTATATGCCGAAAGGTGGGCGATTGAAATCTTCTTCCGGTTCTTCAAGCACTTGCTGGGTTGCCGGCACTTGCTGAGCCACCAGCAAAACGGGATCGAGATTCAGACATACTGTGCGATCATCGCGTGTCTGTTGATCAGCTTGTGGACGGGCCGCAAGCCGACGAAGCGGACCTACGAGATGATTTGCTTCTTTTTCCTTGGCGTGGCCAGCGAAGCGGAGTTACTGGCCCACCTGACGAAACTAAAACGTCAAGACGAAGCAGCTTCGAAAAAACGCTAAGCCACAAGCCTCGGTCGCACTCTTGCCCCGCGACGCGAGTCGCTGGTTGCTGGTTGCTGCGCGGTCGCGGAATTGCATGTGTGCAGTCACGGCGTTGTCTCGCGCGGCGTGTCACTCTGGCAGCCGCTCCTACGCCCTCAAGCCTCCTGTCGCCCACTCGCTCTGCTACCGCGAATGTCGTGCCGAACAGTATTGGGTCAGAACTATTTATCGGCATCCGTCGTCAGCTTTTTTCGGTCGGCCTCGCGGGCGGATCGTCAGGTCTAGATCGAGATTCTTGCTTAACTTCTCAACCCATGCTTCGGATCCGAAAGGAAGGCTCCGTGCCACGCTCCGACGTAATGCGGCCAACTCGTCCGCAGCTGGCGTTTGATGCACATAAGCCTCCCAACGCCGCTGACGTACCGCCGCATACGCAGACAATTGTTCATACGGTTGGCAGACGCTCAGCAGTTCATTCGCCACTCCCTGTGCATGTGACTCATAGCTGCTCCAGCGATACTCGCCGGCACGTTCCACCATCTCGGCCCGAACTGGATTCGCTTCGATGTAGCGTAGCACCGTCAGCAGATGCTCGTCGTCCTCAATCACCGGACTCTTGAAAGGAGATAAGCACTGTCATGGTTGAATTTGCGAAATGAGATGAGCGCGTACATTCAGCGCAACTACATGAGGGTAGTTTTTTTGGAACTCGTTGTCTAGCGACTGAAGGCTGCGGGCACGGCTCCGTCAGCTTGGAATGGTTCGGTCTCGCCACCCTGGTAGATATCCGAAGCTCGAAGGCTCCACACTGTCTTATCCGGCGTTCGAACCGCTGACAGAGCATCACGCTTTTTCGACGGGCTTGTTCAACGCGGCCCAGGCCACGTCAATACCCTCGGGGTCAAGACGATGTTGTCAGTGTGCCTAGCAGCACCACAAGTCAGTCAGAGCTCCGAGCTTCGGACGTGGGTGATTGTACTTTGTCTTCTGTCTCTTCGATAGCAACTCCGAGACGAGTCAAGAGGGGAATCATCAAGTCACCGATGCGTTGAACGCCGCGATGCTTCTTGCGGGCCAATTCCGCCAGCGGTTTCGCTTCCGCGGCGTATGCCGACTTGGGCAGCCAGGCGAACGCCTCATGCAGATCGCGAATCGATTGCTCGAGCGGAGTTTTGTGAACCCGATGAAACTCTTGCAGCTTGGCCAGCAGATGCTCGCGATCGACGCCCCGGCCGCGCCACAGTTGCCGGCCACCAACCAGTTGATAGACCATGCGCATGGCGCGATTGGCAATTCGGCAGCGGCGGTCGCGCGGATCGACCTTCCGCTGCTTCCACAGTTCCGACAAGCCGCGATAGTACGGATGGCACTTGATCAAGTTCTCCGCCACCAACATCGCCGCTCCGCGCAGCTTGCGGTTGCACTGACGAACGAGCGAGCCGTCGGCGTGATCGACCTCGTCGCTTTGGTAGCGCGAGGGGAACAGGCCGGCTCGTCCGTTGATCGCGCGCGCCGAGGCGTAATGCTCGATCGGCCCCGCCTCTCCAGCCAGTCGCGCCGCCGAGACAACGTTGATGCCAGTCACGCTGAGCAAGAGAACATACGGCGTTTTCACGAGAAAACCCGCCATTTCTTGCTCGACGGCCACAATTTGTTCGTCGAACAAGCGGCGGACGTCATTGAGCTGTTGCCATTGTCGCGTCTGCATCGCCGCGAGTTCCGACGGCTCGGCAGCCGTACTTGCCCACGCGACGATGCGTTCAATCGTGCGCGTTTGAAAGCGCACGTTCGTCTGTTTCAAGTGGCGCGCGATTCCTTCCACACCGACGCGTCGAATCGCATCGGCGGAAGTGAACTGCAAGGCCACCGGCAACGCGATCGACTGGCGGTACAACTTGTCGTCTTCAAACAGATCGGCGAAACCCGGCAGCGTTTGATGCAGCAGCCGCCGCATCTGCACCATCAGACGGGCGCGTTGTTTGACCAGGTTGAGCCGGTGACGCGAGACCGCTTGCAGCGATTGATAGACTTCGCCGACCGGTAGCGTGGCCAAGCCATAACCTTTGACCGCCGCATGAAAGATCGCCTCGAGATCGTGGTCGTCGGTCTTGGCATCGGGATGCAGGGGCCGCCGATAATGGTGCGACGCGAACGGATGCACGACGCGCGTATCGAATCCCGCTTTGCGCAGCGCGCGTTGGACCGGCTTGTGATAGATGCCGGTCATCTCGACGGCCACGATCGTGTCCGTCAATCCCTCGGCCTGGCATGCCTGGGCGACCAACTGCGTCATCACACGCAATCCGCCCGCGGTATGCTCAACCTCCGTGGGTTCGACAAGGACCTTGCCATAGAAGTTGCAGAGCATCCATTTCGATCGGCGTTTGGCGCAGTCCACCGCCACGATGCCAAAATGTTCCGGCCCGACGGCTTGCACCCGTTCTTGGATGTGGCCGTTCGGCTTCCCGATGAATCGTTTTTTAGAGCCCGTGAATTTCCGTTTCTTGGTTTTGGTAACCATCCGCATGTCTCCCTTTTGAAGGTTGGGCAAATTCCTCCAATAGAAGCGATGGGACGGTCCTCTTGATTGTTTTTTAAGAATCTTGGGGACATACCAGGTGTCAGGAACGTGTCAGGAACCTTATCTATCGGTTCATGGCCTGGCTGACGTTTACTCACACGCAGCGGCTATGAGTTGGCGCTCAAGTCTCTCGCAGAGCGCTGATAATCGGCATGCGGACGGCGCGGAGCGCTGGGAACAAGCCGCCGACCAACCCATCGTCAGGGACATCGCGACGCCCCGCAGCAAGACGCTGGGCCGAAGCGGAAGGCGAAGGTGATCTCGCTGAACGTGGCCCAGTTGGCCGTGTCGGTCGAGAAAAGTAGGCCGGAACAAGTCCGCGCAGTTCCGGCATGACACAAACGTCACACCGCTGCCGGAACTGCGCAAAGCCTTGGTCCGGCCTACTCAGCTTGGTCCGGCCTACTCAGTTGAAGCCGATCGCGCGGAGCGCTCCGATCTCGCGGCCGCGGCTGGCGACCGCGGCGTATATCGTGTTGGCGGCGGCGAACATCGTGGTGATGACTACCATGTCAGTTCGGGCAGCTCTCGAAACACTTTGCGTACGCCCTCGCTCCACTCTTCGCTCAATTGCGTGAAATAAGCGTCGCCCTCGTTGAAGCGGCGCCGCTTGCGGATTTCCAGGCTGTCCCGCTCGTAGCAAACCAGGTCGATGGGCATGCCCACGGACAAGTTGCTGCGCATGGTCGAATCGAATGAAACGAGAACGCATTTGGTAGCTTCCGCCAGCGTGGTGGTGGGCGCGAGGACCCGGTTGATGATTGGCTTTCCGTACTTGGCTTCGCCCGTTTGCAGAAACGGCGTCTCGTCTCCAGCTTCGATGAAGTTACCCTCGGCGAAAGTGCGAAACAGCCGCGGCGGCTCGCCTTTGAGTTGTCCGCCGACGATGAACGAGGCGTTGAACGCGATGGGGCCGCTTTTCAGGAAGGGCGCGTCGCGACGCTCGATGTCGCGCACGGCATCCGCGACGAGGCCGACGACATCGAACATGGTGCGCGCCGTCCACAGACTGGGCGTTCCATCCACGGCATCACAGCGCTGCTTCAGCACACTGATCACGGCTTGCGTCCCCGCCAAGTTGCCGGAACTCAGCAAGATGAGCACACGATCGCCGGCCCGCTCGAACACGGTCATTTTGCAGAACGTCGCGAAGTTATCCACGCCGGCGTGCGTGCGTGAGTCCGACGCGAAGACAATCCCATCCTTGAGCAAGATGCCGACACAATACGTCATACGCGGCCTCTCCTGACTGGCGGAACCCAATATCGACTGCCCGTCGGCTGCACTTCAGCGCGCGGTGATCTCATCCGTCCACACCTTGAAGCTTTCCAACGTTGAGGGCCCGAAGCTGGTCGTGAGCGCGACGTCCGCCGCATCTCTGCCTCGGGCGATCAGGACGCGCCCAATGCGGGGCGTATTGTTTCGAGCGTCGAACGTGTACCAGTCGTCGCCGAGATAGGCCTCGAACCAAGCCGCAAAGTCCATGGCTGAATGATTCGGAGGAACGCCGATGTCGCCGAGATAGCCCGTGCAGTAGCGGGCCGGGATATTCATACATCGGCAGAACGTGACAGCGAGATGGGCAAAGTCGCGACACACGCCTTGGCGGTCCTGAAAAACTTGAAACGCAGACTTCGTCGGGCTCGAAAGGCCGTAGCCGAACTGAATGTGCTGATGCACGAAATCGCAGATCGCCTGAACGCGATTCCAGCCTGTCGGTGCCGCACCAAACAATTGCCAAGCAGTCTCCGACAACAGGTCGGTCTCACAATACCTGCTACCGAGCAGGAACAGCAACGCTTCCTGCGGGAGCGACTCGATGGGCCGTTGCTCGAGCCAAGGCAGTATCGGATCGGGATTGCCGGTATCGGACACGACACCGTTGCCGCTCAACCGCATCTGCCCCGCGGGTGCCACGATGCGGCTGCACCAGTTGCCGTACAAGTCTCGATAGGCGGTTACTCGAACGGACGGAGTGAGCAACAAGTGATCGGCCTGGATGATGTCCGAGGCGCGGCTGTAGTGAATGCTCAACGTGACGACCATCGGTGTCGGTTGAGGACACTGATAGACCAACTCGTAACCGACCTGAATCTTCATGGGTAGCGGCTCGCTTTCGACGTAGAAGGTTGTGCGACGCGATCCTAGCACGCTTCCTGTCTGGCAAGAAGGCTGGGGAATCGACCGAAGTGCAAGTCCTTCGCCCGATTGCTTTCCCTCGCCCGTCCCGTAGAATGACGATCATCGAGGAACCGCGAGTGACTTGCTTCGGTTCCGATAGAATTTGAGTTGTTGGATGACTGGATAAAGAGCAGCCCGGCTAGTTCGGGAGGCTCGTTAACGAGTAAGCCGACGTGGTTGAAGACCTCAGGGTGTTCCGCCACGTCGGCTTTTTTTGTTCTTGCAACGCAGGACCATCCGCACACGGTCGGCGTTTCCAGCAACCACAGCCGTTGCGATCGAGACCTACAGAGTGCGAGTTTTTTTCAGACCCACATGTTAACCAATAAGGAACCCAGACATGTCCAAGATGAATTCCGTAATCGCGATTTTTGAATCACATAACCAAGCCGAGGAAGCGGTTCGCGAACTTGAAAAAAGTGGTATCGACATGAAGAAGCTGTCGATCGTCGGCAAGGACTACCACACGGACGAGCATGTTGTCGGCTACTACAACGCGGGCGATCGCATGATGTACTGGGGGAAACAGGGAGCGTTCTGGGGCGGACTATGGGGATTGTTGTTTGGTTCGGCGTTCTTCTTCGTTCCCGGTGTCGGGCCGCTAGTCGTGGCGGGGCCGCTTGTGGCTTGGATTGTTGGCGCGCTCGAAAGCGCCGCCGTGGTGGGCGGGTTCAGTGCGATCGGCGCTGCACTGGCGAGCATCGGCATTCCAGAAAACAGTATCGTGCAATACGAGACTAGTTTGAAGGCCGGCAAGTTCGTCCTGATCCTCCACGCAACGCCGGAGGAAGTGGAGCGTGCCAAGGACTGTCTGGATGAGTCGCAAGCGGTAGAGACGACCGTACATGCCGAGCCTGCCGAAGTGAGCGTGTAGCAGGACGTGGTTCCAGGCGATCGTGTTCGTCAGCGACGCCGATGAAAAAGTGCTGTCCGCTTTGCGTGACGCGTCGGTCGCTTCGTGGAAAAGGTCTCTGCCAAGAAAGGTGTGGCGTCGGATGAAACCGTCCCATTCGGATGCGCTGGTGCTGTTCGGTGTGACGGGTGATCTCGCCCACAAGATGATCTTCCCGGCACTCTATGCGCTGGTGAAACGAGACGCGCTGAAGGTCCCGGTCATCGGCGTCGCCTTCCCGAAGTGGAGCCTGGCGGATCTGCACAATCGCGTGAAGGACAGCATCCAGCGGGCGGGCGGCATCGATAACCAACGCGCCTTCAAGCACCTGTTGTCTCAGCTCAGTTACGTGAGCGGGGACTATAACGACCGGGAGACGTTCACAAAGATTAAGGAGGCGCTGGGTGACGCTCGGCGTCCGGCGCACTACCTCGCCATTCCGCCCGCACTGTTCTCGACCGTGATCAAAGGGCTGGGTGCCGCGGACTTGGCCGATCGTGCGCGCGTCATCGTCGAAAAGCCGTTCGGCCGCGACTTGGCCTCGGCGCGGGAGTTGAACCGGATTGCGAAGTCGGTGTTTCCGGAAGACTCGATCTTCCGCATCGACCACTTCCTCGGGAAGGAGTCGATCATGAATATCCTCTATTTCCGCTTTGCCAATTCGTTCCTGGAGCCGATCTGGAACCGTAACTACGTGGCCAGCGTGCAAATCACCCTGGCCGAGAATTTCGGCGTGGAGAATCGCGGCGGGTTTTACGAAACGGCCGGCTGTCTGCGCGACGTGATCCAGAATCATCTCTTCCAGGTTGTCGCGCTACTGGCCATGGAGCCGCCTGCCTCGAGAAACTTTGGAGCCGTGCAAAGCGAGAAGGCCAAGGTCTTCCAGGCCATGCGCCCGCTGCAGCCGGACGACTTGGTGCGCGGCCAGTACACGGGCTACTGGAAAGAGCCGAAGGTGGCGAAGAACTCCGACGTCGAGACCTTCTGCGCCCTGCGGCTATTCATCGACTCGTGGCGTTGGGAGGGAGTGCCCTGGTATCTGCGTTCCGGCAAATGCCTGGCCGAAACGGCGCACGAGGTCTTGGTCGAATTGAAGCCGCCGCCGCAGGCGCTGTTCGCCGACTCAGCACCGGCAACAGGTCGGGCCAATTATCTGCGCTTCCGGCTCTCACCCAGTTCCGCCGTCGCCCTCGCCGCGCGCGTCAAGCGCAAAGGGAAGGAGTTCGTCGGCGATCAGGGAGAACTCTACCTGCTCGAGGAAGAACCGGGAGAGGAATCGCCCTACGAGCGGCTCTTGGGCGACGCCATGTCCGGCGACGGAGCGCTCTTCACACGGGAAGACGCGGTGGAGGCCGCCTGGGCAGTGGTCGAACCAGTCCTGAAGAACCACCACCGGGCTCGTCCTTACAATCGCGGCAGTTGGGGGCCGAAAGAGGCGAACGCCCTCATCGCACCAGACGGTTGCTGGAATAACCCCAAGGATGAGGAAGTGCAATGAATGTGAGCCCGCTTGCGGGCAATGTCCACTTGACTCCATGAAGAAAACGACGGGAAGATTCTCGTCGTGCAGGTTAGCGGGAAGGTCGGGATCGACACGAACGAGCACTGTATTTGAAACTGCCATCCTCCGATACTGGGACATCCGATGGAAGCGATCCTCGCCGAGGCCGTCGGCCACAGTTCAACCTGGGTTATGTTGCTGTTCGCGGCCGTGATGTTGATCACCTACGTGGGAGTGGCTTACGAACGATTTCACAAGACCGTGGCCGCGTTGTGCGGCGCCGCGGTGTTGACCGTGCTGGCCTTGAGTCTGGGAGTGTTCGGGGAATACGGCGACATCCACGAACATTTGGCAAAGGATCTGAATGTTTTTGGCGTGATTATCGGCACGGGCATTTTAGTCGGCGTCACCGGTAAGTCGGGGTTGTTTCATTTTCTCAGCATGCTGATCGTGCGCGCGACCGGCGGACGAGCGGGCCGGCTGTATCTGGCAATCTGCGCGCTGACGTTCGTGTTCGTCGCGTTGCTGACGATCGTTCCCGCGATGTTGATTCTCTGTTCGCTGGTGCTGGTGATTTGCCGGTCGTTGAATTACAGCCCCAAGCCGTTTCTGCTGTCGGTGGCAATCTGCGCCAACAGCGGAGCGATCGTCACGTTCGCCAGTGGCCTGCCGAACATCATGATTGGGACGGCCGCGGGGATTCCTTACGCTCATTTCTTGCTCGTCGCGGCGCCGTACGCCGTGCTGAGCCTGGTGATCGCGATGGCCGGTCTGCGGTT
>JBGTKH010000028.1:0-4717 GCA_041744735.1 Pirellulaceae bacterium
CGAGGCCGACCTGGTGGTGGCCTGCACGCCGATCGAGCAAATTGCCGACGGAATACTCCAGGCCGCGCAGCATTGCCCGGCCCACTGCCTCCTGACCGACGCCGGCAGTACGAAACTGAGTATTGTCGAGCGTTTGCGGGCCGAACTGCCCGGCACCAGCCGCTTTGTGGGCAGTCATCCGCTGGCCGGCAGCGAGAAGGTCGGGCCCGAAGCGGCTCGCGCGGATTTGTTCGACGGGCGCATGGTTGTGGTCACGCCCACGCGCCGCACGCGGCCTGAACACGTCTCGCAAATCGAACAGTTTTGGCAGTCGCTGGGTGCCCGCGTGGTACGCATGTCGCCGCAAGCGCACGACGAAGCGGTGGCGGCAACCAGCCACGTGCCGCATCTGCTGGCCTCGGCACTGGCGGCGGCGACCCCGGAAGATTTGTTGCCGCTGGTGGCCGGCGGCTGGTTGGACACGACCCGCGTAGCCGCCGGCGACGTGGAATTGTGGCGGCAGATTCTCAGCGACAATCGACTCCACATCTTGAAGAACTTGGACAAGTTCGAAAAAGTGCTGGCGGCGTTTCGCACCGCGCTGGAGCGCAACGATCTGGCGAAGATCGCCAAACTCTTGGAGCAAGGAAAGCAAACCCGCGACGCTGTGGGAATGTGAAATCCCGAATCGACTCGCTGTGGTAGTCCAAGCCCAAGTAAGCCAGTACAATCTTCATGTCTGTTGCTCCTGCGAGATGACGTCGATATTCGAGTGTGCTCCGCGTCGAATTGCGAAAGCGCTCGTATTCGATGCGACGCTCGTCATGGCACTGCTTGCGAGCAAGCAGTGGCACCTTTCGACGGGCGCGGCTGAGGCGGCGAAGCCCCAGCGCTGTGGCGGACTCGTGTTGCTGAAACAACTAGTGACGCCTGCCCGCAGTTCCGCCCGGCGATTACAATCCGTCGTCGACTATCGCCGCGAGCTTTCGCATAGTTTGAGGACTCACAACCGATGATCATTCGCGACAAGACGCGCTGGTTTCGACTGCTGTTTTCAGTGAAGGGAAGCGGCATCTCGGCGACGTGGCGGCGGATTGCGATGGTGACGCTGGCGGCGCTGGCGGTGACGGTTTCGCACGAGTTGTATGGTTTCCCCAAGACGACGCTGACGACGATTCCATTCACTTTGATCGGCGTCGCGTTGGGTGTGTTTTTGGGCTTCAACAACAACGCCAGCTACGATCGGTTTTGGGAAGGACGGAAGCTGTGGGGTCAGTTGGTGAACGTGTCGCGCAGCTTAACGCGGCAGGTGTTCACGATGGTGGACTTGCCAAGCGACCGCTCGGCCGAGTCAGGCCACTCAGACGCTTCGCGGCAGTTGGCCGCCTTCCAACGTGAAATGGTGCTGCGGACGATCGCTTACGTGCATTCGCTACGGCATCATTTGCGCGACACCGAGCCGTGGGAGGACTTGGCCGCGTTTCTGCCCAACGATGAGCGGACGCGGCTGAGCGAACATCGCAACGTACCGGCGGCGCAATTGCACGCGATGGGCCAGCGGCTGAGGTGGGCGTGGCGGCAAGGCTGGGTGCACGATTATCATCTGCCGACGCTGGACGGCAGCTTGACCGAAATGACTTCGATCCAAGGCGGCTGCGAACGCATCCGCACGACGCCGATCCCGTTCGCGTACACGGTGTTGATTCACCGCATCGTGGCGTTCTACTGTTTGTTCCTGCCGCTGGGCATCGTGAACGACGTGCAGTGGATGACGCCCGTCGTGGTGCTGCTGATCTCGTACGCTTTCTTCGGCCTCGACGAGTTGGGCGACGAAATCGAAGAGCCGTTCGGCACTCACCCCAACGACCTGCCGCTGTCGGCGATCTGCCGCAACATCGAAATCAACCTGCGCCAGACGCTGGGCGACACGGACGTGCCGGCGCCGCTGCAGCCGGTGGACAGTGTGCTGCTCTAGAAGGTTCTTCAATGACTCCGAGATCCGCGGCAGCGACATCACCGACGGCACAACTCAAACCGCCATCCTGTGTGAAGTCTGGGGGCGGACCTCGCCGCAGCACACCGTGGCGGGCGAATCCAGCCGCGGCATGAACCTTGAAACGCTGCCCAAATTGAAAAATCGGCCCGCAGTATCTATTCTACGGTTTTCATCGGCATGTGTGGCGAGCGTTCGTCGGTCACCTAATTCACGAGGGAGTTGCTCATGGCGGGTAAGGAAAAAGTGAACGTGGCCATGATTGGCCTGGGGTTTGGGGCTGAGTTTATTCCGATCTATCTGCGGCATCCGCATGCCAATATGTACGCGATCTGCCAGCGGAATCAGGAGAAGATGCAGCACATCGGCGATACGTTCGGCATCGAGCGGCGGTATGCGAAATACGAAGACGTGCTGGCCGACCCGGACGTGGACTTCGTGCACATCAACACGCCGATTCCCGATCATGCTCCGCAGGCCATCGCGGCGCTGAAGGCGGGCAAGCATGTGATGAGCACCGTGCCGATGGCCACCACGATCGACGAGTGTGAACAGATCGTGCGGCTGGTCAAACAGACCGGCCTGAAATACATGATGGCCGAAACGGTTGTGTACTCGCGCGAATTCCTGTTCATCAAAGAGATGTACCAGAAGGGCGAGTTGGGCAAGATTCAATACCTGGCTGCGTCGCACCCGCAGGACATGGACGGCTGGCCGGAGTACTGGGAGCGGATGATCCCGATGCACTACGCCACGCATGTCGTCAGCCCGTGCTTGGGGCTGGTCAACGCGCCGGCCGAGTACGTGTCGTGTTTCGGCTCGGGCACGGTCCGCGAGGACATCCAGAAAAAATCCGGCAACAAATTCGCGGTCGAGTCGTGCCACATCAAGATCAAAGATTCCGACGTCGCTTGTCACATCTGGCGATTCCTGTACGACACGGCGCGGCAATATCGCGAGAGCTTCGACGTGTACGGGACGAAGAAGAGTTTTGAATGGACGCTGGTCGAGCACGAGCCGCACGTGATCCACACGGCCAAGAAGCCCGAGCCGGAGATTCCGTCGAAGGTTGAAGTGCCCGACTACGCGCATCTGCTGCCGGAACCCATTCGCCAATTCACGCGTTCGATTCAGGACGCCGACCACTTGTCGTTCATTCAAGGCGGCGGCCACGGCGGCTCGCACCCGCACCTGGTGAACGAGTTCGTCTCGGCACTGATTCAAGACCGCGACCCGTGGCCCAACGCCGTGCAATCGGCCAACTGGACCTGCGTCGGAATCTGCGCTCACGAGTCGGCGCTGAAAGGCGGCCAGATCGTGAAGCTGCCGGAATTTACGTTGTCGTAAAAAACGCGGAAATCGCCCGTTGGCTAACGACGTAGTCGCACGCGATCTCGCTTCGCCAGTCTAGCTCGTCAGCCTATAATTGATGGACCGTACGTTTCTGAGAACGAATGAACGCGTGAGAGGTGCGATATGGCGACTCCTAACGAACTGGCAGATAAGGCCGAAAGCTTCAGCGACGAGCAATGGTACGATTTTCTGGAGGCGCTCGATGAGGTTTCTCGGCGCCGCGCCAAGCGGACGAGGTTTCCCGATGAACCGACAAGTACGGATCGCGATGCAGTTGCCCAGTGGGTGGCTCAAAAGCACTTTCGGGTTGACAAGAACATTTGCGAAATCTGGTATCTGCCAGAGAACGCTCCGGAGGATGAAATCCGGCTGTTGGAAGTGAGCGATCTTTCGGTAACCCCAACTACGACTACAACTCCCGACCCGCACGTCGCCGCAACGGCGTCGGCGACTACCACGACCACTGCTCCACCGATGGATTTTGGCTTAGACATTCGTGACGCCAATTTTGTCCTGCGCGTGGTGGACGTCGATAGCGATCAACTGGAACAGATTAAGCAAGACCAATTGTGCCTGCCGGAGAACTGGTCGCTGGACTCAGTTAAGAAGTGGCGGAGGCGGCCGTGAATGAACATCAGCGGTTGTTCCTCGTCCAGGCCAAAAGCGACTACCAAGTCTTCGGCATTCTGCGGTACGAACCGAAAGTTGCCGCATGTCATCCGCTGCACTACTTGCAGACCGCTACTGAGCTATTAGCGAAAGCGCGAGCCTGGAAGCAAGGCCCGGCGACACTTTCTCATAAAGCATTTGTCCGGTTTTTGCGCGGCCTGTCGACAAGTCATCAATTGCAACGCGACTTGGGATTTGAGGGCAAGAATGAGTCGTGGCAGCACTTGATTCGCAAGAGCATCCCACTGGGCGAACGGATTGAGCGATTGGCCCCGGCGCTTAACCCAGACGGTCCTAACCCCGAGTATCCCTGGCCACGAGCTAATCCCGCTTACGCGCCAGCCGAATACCACTTCGATTTGTGGGACGAGCTGCAGGGTAGTGCTGACGGCCGTCAATTCGTCAAACTGCTGGACGGCGTGTTTCGCAATGCCGTGGCATTCCTCTAAAAAATGGGAGAGTCGATTCATGAAGAATATTGTCGCAACGACGATAGCGTATACGAGCGTTTTCTTGACGAACCTTGCGTTCGGGTCAGTTGTCTTCGACGCCGCGCCAGACGACGCGAAAAACATTTCAGTGCTGTTCCTCGGCGATAACGGCCATCATCGGCCGGCCGAGCGGTTCAAGCAGATTCAGTCCGTGTTGGCGGCGCGCGGCATCGAGGTGACTTACACGGACGACGTGCGGAATCTGAACGCGACGACGCTCGCCCAATACAAC
>JBGTKH010000029.1:0-10932 GCA_041744735.1 Pirellulaceae bacterium
GCGAGTCGTGTCTGGAAGTCTGTCCGGTCGATTGCATTGTGATGATCACGCGCGACCGCGGCGTGAAGGGCGTGCAGTCGTGGTGCGAAATCGACATCGAACGCTGCGTCGGCTGCGAAGTCTGCGTACACATCCCGCAAACGAAGACCACCCCCTACGAACTGACCGTCTGCCCCTGGGACGCGATCGAAATGGTCCCCACCGAGATGGTCGCCACCGTCGTCGCCCAAATCGGCGGCCCACCCGACTACATCCGCGAAAACTGGGATCGGTTGGTAGGCACGGCACAACATCTGGCCGAAATGAAGGCGGCGGGTTAAGCCAGCTTTGATCGGCCGAAAGGAGCGACAAATATGTGTTTCTTCACTATGTCAGTAGCGGTCGCGGATACGCATATCTTCGCCCGAGGTTCGAATGGCAGCCAGTACCTCGTTTACAGCATGGCGTTCACAGCGGCCGGCGAATTAGCGATGGTCTTACCTCTGCCCGTTCCTCGCAATTCGCCCGAAGATGCCGTCCGATTCATCAATCTCGAACGATACGCTGATTTTTTTGCCGACATGCGTCTCGGCATTCCCCTTACACGCAGTGTTGATGCCGTATCCCTTGGTGCACCGCCGCTTCAAGTTCATGATGTTGGCTGTTTCGAAGCGTCATTCGTTCCGAAAATCGCAGACTTCGATCGCCTCGATGAACGATTTCGGATTACGGATGAGGTCTGGGCGCAACTGCCAATTTACCGCGACTATGGCTTCGCGGTATTCAAATTGAAAGGCAAGTCGACACGGCAGAACGTTCATCCCATGGCTTTCGAGTTTCCGCGCCGAAACCCCGAATTGCTTTATTTTCCCACCGTGCATATTCACGATCGACAGCTTTACTCGGTCGCAGATTTTCATCACACCTTGTATTGTCAGGCGGGTGCTGAGTTTTCCAATTACCTCGACGATTGGCGGCGATCGGACGACATCGCATCAACCTTTGTCGACATTGACCGCGCGCAGGGAATTGTTGATCCAAATCTTCACTGTTGGTATCTGCCCCTCCTTGGGCGACGCGAGAATGCAGATACTTTCGTTGGCAAGAACGGCGGAATTCCGGCCGCTGTCTGACGGTGTCGCGGAGCTTCCGCTTTTTCTGAAACCGGAGCTCAGAATTTTCACCGATCCAGCAGCTTAAACGCTTCCAGGACTTTGCTGCGGTATTGGCTGCCGAAGACGAGCACGAGCAGTTGAGTCATGATCTGGCGTTCGTCGCTGGTCAGGAACGCTTCGCCGCCGCCCATTTGCGCGATCTCGATGAATTCGGGCAGCCGCTCGTTGCCGCGACAGGTGACGGTGCTGACGATGCCTTTCTGCTGGCCGCTGAAGTCCGACGCGACGCGCAGGCACGTGCGTTGATACTCTTCGTGCGGCGGGGCGTCGCCGAAAATCAAAATGATTTTGCGAGCGCGAGGGTTGAACTGGTTCTTCTCGACCGACCAGCGTAACCCTTCGTGAACGGCTTCGGGATGATCGCCGCCGCCGCCCGCGCGGATGTTGGATAAGTACGTGTCCACTTGCTGGATGTCGCCTGTCAGCGGCAGGCCGCGCACGACGTACTCGTCCCCTTCGTCGCGATACGTGCAGATGCTGATCCGCGCTTTGGGGACCATCGTGACCAGCGTAGAGCCGATGCGTTTGATTTGCTGTTTGACCTGATTGATTTCGCCCGACATGCTGCCCGTGCTGTCGAACGTGATCACGATCTCCAGCCCGTTGCGCCGCAGGTTCTGCAGCATCCCGTCCCAACTTCCGCCGGCCATCGACCCGCCGCCGATCGACACCGCGCCCACGTCGAATGAACTGCTCTCGCCGCCGCTGGGCGACGGGCTGCTGAGGGCCAGTTCGGCGTTGAGCGTCGGATCTTCCGCGGACATCAGCGGCGGTTCGACCTCCAGCGATTCATCCAGCTCGTTGGCCTGTTCGTCCTTTTGCACTTCGTCGGCTTTCAGTTCCTCTTCCTGAGCGGTGCTGAGCTGCGTGGACGGCAGCGTGCCGATCAACACCTCTTCGCCCATCCCTTCGCCGCTGCCCGAATTGAATTGCACAAGTGCCAAGATCAGCAGCAGCGCCATGTGCAGCACCATCGAACCGAGCGCTGAGATCGAATTCTCCAGCCAGTGAAACGGCGTTCGCGCCGCAGGTTTCGCGTCGGTTGGCCGGTCATCTTCGGGCTTAGGCAGATGAATCTCGCCCCGGCAATGCGGACAACGTCCGCGCCCGCCGAGCTGCTCGGCGGTGATCGTGAAATCCTCGCCGCAATGGATGCAGGTAAGTTTCATCGCTTAAACCTATCGATGATCCTCTTCGCCACTGTTCCGTCCCTGCTTTCATTGTGGCGCGGTAGACAAGCGCGTGTCAAGAAATGATGGTCAGCTCTCAGCTCTCAGCTTTCAGCTTTCAGCACCAGCGTTTAGCATGTCGGTCTGGCAAATTGGACTCACGATTAGCGTGGCGCTTCCGCCGGCTGTTTGGCGATGCGGCCCAGTTTGCCGCCTTCGTAGACGCTGAATTCGGCCCACACGGGCAAGTGATCGGAAACTTCCAGTGCCTGTTCCATCGTTAGATTGTACTGCCGCATGAAATCATACACGCCGGCGCGGCCGGTGAATTCGCTAGTGGTCTGTTCGTGGAAGAGGATGTTGTCGTATTGAGCCGACCCGTGCGTGTTGGTGGGCGTTGCCGAGATGGTCCATGTGATGCCGGGGCTTTGTCCCAATTGGCCCAAGTGCCGGTCGTCGACGTTCAGATCGCCGGCGATGATCACGTCGTCCTCTTGCCGGCCGTCGTCGCGCACGATGGTGTACACGGCAGCCAATGCATCCAGCTCCTGCACGGTCTCGTCGGGATCCGTGTGAATAGTGACCAGCGTGAACGTGAACGCTTGATCCGACGGCGGCCCGCGCACGCGGAACCAACCCACCAGCGGCTCGCGATGCAGCAGATCGTTCGGATCTTCCACCGTGTACAACTGGTTGCGATCTACCTCGATGCTGGCGCGGTCGAAGATGAAGGCGTATTGTTCTTTGCTCGTCGTACGACCGAGCCGCGGCCCGACGACGTAATCGTATTGGCGGCCCGTTGAATTGATCACTTCCACGAACTGCGGCAAAATGTCCTGGCTGCGAGCGCGAATCTCTTGCACGGCGACCACGTCGAACTGCCGCACGATGCGGGCCAGAATGTCCATCACCTCGGGCTTGCTGAGTTTGCTCTCGCCGAACACTTGGATGTTGAACGTGGCGATACGGATCGTGTCACCGGTGCGCGCGGCTGGGGCAACGTCCGCAGCCATCGTGGCTTGTGCTTGGCCGGCTGCCTCGCGCGGCAAGATTTGAATCCCGCCGCCGACGCTTTGAATTTGGAACTTCTGAAAGAAGAACCAGACTCCGCCTGCAACGATGGCGGCCAAAATGAATGCAGCGGGCTTGCGCACGAACCCCTCCGCGGCTTGAAGGAATGCCAGTCACGGACCAACAGCGTCGTGTTGTTGATTTCGGACCGGCGGCGTGAGGCTCTTGAGCGTGAGCCCGGTGGTAGCGGTTAGTGCGCAAACTTGGCGGGATGTGCGGAAATTGCGGGCTGCATGAAGCCCCAGGGCGTGGTTCACGATGTACAATGCGGTGGCGTCGAAGGAACCAATGACCAATGACCAATGACCAATGACCAATGACCAATGACCAATGACCAATGACCAGTGACAAGTGACGAGTGACGAGTGACGAGTGACAAAGACCCTTGAAACAGGAATTTAGAAATGACAACTCGACCTGCATCCCAACCGCGCGTCCTTTACGTCCCCTTCGTCCTTTTAGTCCTTTTCGGCATCACGTCGCTGAGTGCGGCGTTGATTGACGAATACAAAAGCGGCATCGTTTGGCCCGAGCCGACGATGGTTGACCCGGAGCCCGTGGGCGGTGCGCCGTCGGATGCGATCGTGCTGTTCGACGGAACTGATCTATCGCAGTGGAAGGACGGCGAGAACTGGGAGATCAAGGACGGTTACGCGATCGCTCGCCAAAGCGGCGTTACGACAAAGCAGGCGTTCGGCGATTGCCAACTGCACGTCGAGTTTGCCACGCCCGCCGAAGTGAAAGGCAGCGGCCAGGGACGCGGCAACAGCGGCATCTATCTGATGGGCAAGTACGAGGTGCAGATTCTCGATTCGTACGACAACACAACCTACTTCGACGGCCAGTGCGGTGCGATCTACAAACAACAGCCGCCGATGGTGAACGCCTGCCGCAAACCGGGCGAGTGGCAATCGTACGACATCATCTTCGAGGCCCCGCGATTCGGCGACGACGGCCACGTCGCCAAGCCCGCCTACGTCACCGTGCTACACAACGGCGTCGTAATTCACAACCACTTCGAACTACAAGGCTCGACGTCGTACACGGAGCCTCCCAAATATGGAAAACATCCGGACAAACTGCCGATCAACATCCAATTCCACGGCAACCCGGTCCAATTCCGCAACATTTGGATCCGCGAGAATATTCATCCGCTCGTGGGCAAGCCGCCGGAGAAGCCCGCGGCCGAGCCGAAAGAGAATGCGACTGACGACAACGCTGCGAGCTGATCGGCCGCATAGTTGTGTGTCGAGCGGCTAATCGGTGCTGTGAAAGAAGCGATCGTCGAGTTGACGCTTGCCCTGTGCGGTGTAGTAGTTGACCAACTCGATGCGGACCTGCCGCGGTGAGATTTGGCCGGCATCCCAAGCCTGGGCCAGTTCCGCATGTTGGCGACGAGACTGGGCGATGCGCTGTAACTGTTGCGGTTCCAAGTCTCGCTGGCTGAGCTGATCGGACGGGCCGGCTTGCAAGGCGGCTCGGGCGTCGTAAAAGGCGTTCATGTTCGCGTCGGCAATGTCGTCCAGCGTTTCGATGACCGCCGCCGCTTTGGCCGCCGACTCCAGATCCACGTGTTGGCTGACGTTGTTGGCCTGAGCCAGCGCGCGGGCCAGCCACTGATTGCGTTTCGACAGGCCCGCAATTTTTTCTCGCAGTGTCTGATAAGCATCGGGCGACGGCGTCAGATGCTTATTGATCATCGCATACGCGAAGTAGTCGTAAATCGCCTCTTTGATCTCGCGGCCCGGATCGTACATTGGTTCGCGACGGCCGATGATCTCGAGCTGCGGCGAGAAGATCGCACCGGTGGGTGACACAAAATTGTCACCGATCGACAAACCCAGCTTGGCCAAATTCTTTAAGCAGTGACCGCCGGCCGGCGATTCGGCGATCGGGAAGAAGTCGCTGCGCGGGGCCGTTGTCTCTTGTGCGCAGACCAACAGGAACCCAGCGCAATACGTGTGGATCGGCTGGCCCGCGAGCGACTGGCCTTTCAACGCCAACACGCGGTCGGTTTCAAATCGCAGGTCGAATTGCGTTTCGTTACCGATCAGCGAGGCCGCAACCTCTCCCATTCGTTGCCCGACCGCCGGATCTTTGTGCCGCACGAAAACGTAATGCAACGTCTGTCGCACGTAGGCGTCGACGTTGGTGGCCGGCACGCGGTCGCCACGCTCGGGCAGATCCGCGATGACGAAGCGTCGCAGACCGTCGGCGCCCACTTCCACGGTCACCACGCCGACGTGTGTGAACAGACCGGGCGAAAGATCGGTGAACAAATTGTACGGCGACGGGTTGCGCATCAGCAGCCAATCACCGGGCCGCACGTCAATGCCGCTTACGCGAAACGTCTCGCCCATCGTCCCGTGCCGTGCACGCTCATCAAGCCATTCGAGCAACACGGTGCGATGCTGAGCGAGCGCGGGCGTCAGTTCCGAAGCATCGACGCGCGACAGGATCTCGTGTAACTCGCCCGCCGGAATCGCCGCCATTGGCAGCGCGGCATCTTGTCCCGGCCGCGGATCTTGCGGCAGACCGATTTGCCGAACGACGTCCGTGCCTAAGACGACTAATTCCGCGGGCGTCTTCTTATCGCGCAGCAGTTCACCCACGTCCTCGAGCAACTCGGGGTCGCCGGACGCGGCAAACAGGCGCAGGATTTTCCGTTTGGCGCCGATGCCAAACGGCAGCACTTCGCTCTCCGGCAGCGGATCGAACAGGGCGTAGGACATGACCGGTGCGCCAATCGTCACTCGTCGCGCGACGAGCAGGTCGATCATCGCGTCGAGCTGTTCAGGATAGAGGCTGAGGTCGTAAGTGGCGTTGTCGATCGCGTCACGCAACAGGTATCGCACGCGTCCCGAAAGGTCGATCAGTTCCGACGTGACTCGCAGATACTCGTGCAATAACTGGCTGCGATTTTCACTGGGCGGCAATTCGGCGAACGTGCCGCGCAGCGACATTACTTCGTCCAATGACTTATCGACCCGCTCTTTGGCTTCGACTAACTCGTGGATCACCTGCACGATCGGCTGCGGCGACTGCGATTCACTTTTCCACGTTCGCTCGGCCGCCCACGACTCGATGGATTCGGCGAGAGTCAGAATCTGTTGCGTTCGCGACGCCGTACAATCCGCGGGGCCGCGCGGCAGCGCCGCGGCAAGCGAAAACGACGGGTCGCCGCGCAACGACTCTTGCGCGACGAGACTTGACACGAAGACAGCCGTCAACAACAGCGACAACAGACAACGAAACGGCGGCTTGTTCACAACAAAATGGCGGAGCGGCAATGAATGGAGGGGGTGGACTGCTTATTCATCATAGTACTTCGTGCGTCGCCGATTACCAGAGAATTGGCGCCGTTTCCTGGAAAAGTAGGACGGATTGCCAATCCGTCCGACGACGCGAAAACTCGGACGGATTAGCAATCCGTCCTACAATCAGAGATTCCAAGAGACCGCGAACAGGATCGCGAAGATGATGGCCATGAAGCCCACGATCCAGACGGCAGCGCGGTAGGCGTGATACAGGATCGGCCCCATTAATTCGTGCCGTGTCGCGCCGTAAACCAAACTGACGGCGATCACCAGCGGCACTAAATGCCACAACTGTGTGTTGAGCAGCGTGGCAAACAATGTGGGATACATGGCGGGGCTCCGATTGCGACGGCGATGGCCAAGCGGCGATGGCGAGCTTACTCGCCCGATGTTTTCTACTTGTCCTCGTCGTCGGGCGGCGGTTTGTCTTTCTCTTCTTCCGGCGCCGGGACAAAGGGGCCGGCGTAGGCGTCGTAGATGGCCAGCACGTTCAGCAGCCCCGCGATGACGGTGTACAACGTGCCGAGTTCAAATCGCGTGTTTAGCTTTTTGTGCCAGTCCGACAATTCGTCGCGGCCATTGGGGTTGACGAAGCGGGGTGGTGCCATCGAGCCGCCAAACAGCGGCTCGCGGCCGCCGCGCACCAAACGGTTCTGAATCAAGGCCGGCAAAGCCGGTGCACCGACACCGAACTGACATATATACTGCCATCGCCGATCCTCTTTGCTCCACGAAGCATAGACCGCCCGGCCGTCGCTCAGCGCCAACCCAAAGAAATACGTGCTGAGCACACAGACCATGAACAGCGCACCTTTGGCGAACCGCCGCTGGTACAGATGGCCAGCACCCGGCCAAAACCAAGCCAGCAAGGCCGCCAAGCCCGGATCGCGCAGATCGACTTCGATGGTTTCGTCTACTTCGGGCTTGTTCTCTTCGGTGGACATGGCCGGGTTTGCTCCGCGCGACAACTTGCGGGCATTTCAAAACCAGCGCTCGTAGCGGAATTCGTGAGAATTCCGAAGTTTCACCAGCGCTCGTAGCGGAATTCGTGAGAATTCCGAAGTTTCACAACTTCGGCTACGGTTTTGAAAGGCCCGCCATTCTTAGTCGTGATTCTAGCGGACATCGGCCAAAAGTGACAGCGGACTTAGTTCCTCGTAGACACCTTCCACGGTCTGCGCGTCGATGTGGCAGAGTTGCGACCCGGCGCCGGCCAGCCGAGCTAGCTCGGCCAGTTGACCGACCCGCCTCGGAACGCCGCGGCCGAGTTGATGCAGGCATGCAGCAGCCGACGGGTTGAAGGCTGTCGCTTGGTTGTGGGACGTCGAGGATTCGTGCAGGAAAGCAGCCGTGTCGTCTTCGTCCCAGAATTCCAGCTCAATGCGCAGTTCGGCCTCATCGAGCAAACGTGGCCCGAGTTGTGCGAGACGACCGCGCTGCGCCGCGACAATCAATGTAAGCCTCGACTCAGTGGATGCGTCGGCATGCAGTAAGCGTTCGATGTGCGTTAGAACTTCGCTCGCGGCGTGATCCGCATCATCCAGAAGAATGACGGTTGGCCGTTGCTGGATGCGGTTTTCGCTCAGGCAATCGGCGACGTCGCGCCACAGCGTGAACAACGGCTCGTCGTCCGCGGGGTTCGTACCCAACTGAGCGGCCAGCGACCACAGCAACTCACGGGGTACGCAGCCAATCAGATTCACGTGCGCCACTACACTGCCCTGCCTTCGCAGTTGGCCGGCAATTACCTGCAGCAGCCGCGACTTGCCGCTGCCGCTATCACCCAACAGCAATCCCAACCGCCGACGATGCTCGACCAAAAAATGCAGCCGCGACAACGCCTCTTGATGTGTGGGGCTCTCGTAAAACATTCCGGCGTGCGACGTGCGAACCGGTGCATGACTTTGGTTTGCGTGAGCATCTGGCATGGTTGGCCTCGCTTGCGTGGCGGTCAATTCCGTAACTCTTACCTAATCGGTAAAATCGTTACTCGAACTTCAGGAAGATGTTTTGAGCAGTCGAATTCGACCCGATTGCATCAGCTTCGGCGAGAATTCAGTCCCCAGCCGCTTGAGGGAAAAGATGTCGCAGCGTTTCTTTGTCGAATCGCCGATTGCCGCGGACCGGGCGTCGCTGGTCGGCGCCGAGACACATCACCTTTCGCACGTCATGCGGGCCGGGGTGGGCGACGAAGTTACGCTGTTCGACGGCAGCGGCGCCGAGTTCACGGCGCGGGTAGCGAAGATCGGCCGCTCGTCCGTCGATCTCGACGTGCTTTCGCGACACGAAATCGATCGAGAACTACCGTTCGAGATCGTCATGGGAGTCGCGCTGCCGAAGGGCGATCGCCAGCGCTGGCTGATCGAGAAGTGTGTAGAACTCGGCGTGACGCACGTCGTGCCGCTCCAAACGGCACGTGGCGTAGCGCAACCGGTTCAGCACGCGCTCGAGCGGTTGCGGCGCACGGTGATTGAAGCGTCAAAACAGTGCGGGCGAAATCGGCTGATGACATTGACCGAGCCAATGCCATTCAACGACTACGTTGCCAGTATTCCAACTGAATCGATTGGCCTGATCGCGCATCCGGCTGCACCCGAGCACACGCCGATGCATCGCCTCCTCGCGGAAGTCACGCCGCTTGCCGCATACTACTTAGCCATCGGTCCCGAAGGCGGCTTCTCCAATGAAGAAACATCTGTTGCCGCGAGTGCCCAATGGCAGTTTGTGACCCTCGGCCCGCGCATTTTGCGGATCGAGACGGCGGCGTTGGCTTTGGCTGCGATGATTGCCGGCCGAGGTCCTTGAAGGGCCGGTTATTCCGCGGGAATCCGCTTCAGCGTCGCCGGCTGGTCCACCTTGTAGCAAGCGGTGCCATTCTCCTTCAGGAACGCGGCCAACTCCTTCGGCGTGGCGGTGATGCGGATCGACTTATATCTCGGCTCGACCGGTTTCGCGCACTCTTCGCCGGACGGCGTCTCTTCGCCGGGCTGCGGCTTGTGTCGTTCAACGACGCCTGGCAAGCGTCCTTGTTCGATGGCCGCTGCGATGACGTGCGCGCGGGGGAAGTAGAACTGCAGCGTATCGTCGTCGCCAAATTTGTAGAGCAGCACGAGATATGGCTGTGCCGCGCCGCTTTGAAACGTCAGGCTCAGATAATGACGTTCGTCGAGTGTCGTCGTGTAAACGGGCAAGCGAATCACTTTCACGTACCCATCGCTGTCCAATTCCGTATACACGACTTCCAACGTGTTCGACTTATCCGGCACGCGGCCGATCACGTACGGCGCGGGCGGCTGATTCTCGTCCTTGTCTTTGGGGACGTACATCCAGTAGCCGATCAGTCGTTCGTCGATGACGGATGTCTTGTCGTCCGACAACGGATGATCCGACACGGGCAGCGCACAGCCGGATGCGGCCAGCGAGGCGAAACCAATCACTGCGGCAAATGACCAGCGGAAGGCTGGGCTCATGGTTCGCTGTCCTCTCCCTCGGCCTTGATCTTCTCGATCGTGCCGAACAGATGGCCGCCGACTTGGCCGTGGCTCCAAGTGCCGGCGTATTGGTTGTCGTAGATGATCACGCGCGAACTGAACGTGCCGAGTTGCGGGATGGCGAAATCGGTGAGCGTAATGATCGGCGTGTCACCGGCCCATTTTACTTCGAGTGCCAGCGGAACTGCCACATCCTTGTCGCCGTACTTGATCCGCGTACGGAATAGCCAGTAATCTCCCTCGTCCAACTTGGTCACGCTAGTAATCGTGTACTCCTCCTTCGCTGGCGGCTTGTCTTCCTTACCCAACACCGTGAAGCGGCCGACTAGCTTGACGTTCGACAGAGTTTGCTCGAACTTCTTGAACAGCGTCTGCGTGTCCGGCGTGTTTTCTGCCGATGTTTTTTTCTCGTCATCCGCTGCGAAGGCATTTGTGCTGTACAGGATAGCGATGATCAAAGTGCTGACGATACTTGCGAATTTCATTGCAAAACTCCTCATTAGAATTGGTATCGACATTGGTCATTGGTCATTGGTCATTGGTCATTGGTCCAGACACGGCATCTCCACACGACTAAAGATTCCGCAAATACTCGACCGCCTGTCCGATCTCGCCGATCGGATCATCACATCTTTCGCGCTCGATGGTTAGATAGCCGCGGTAGTTTCGCTCCTCCAAAACGCCGAGCAGTTCGGGGAAGTCGACCGAGCCGCGGCCGAGCGGGACTTCT
>JBGTKH010000030.1:0-16788 GCA_041744735.1 Pirellulaceae bacterium
GATCACCACGTTGGGCACTTTGCGCTCGACCCAAATCTTGTAGATGCGGCGCTTTTTCGGACTGAGTCCCTTGACCACGAAGGCATCGGGCACAACGAACTTCTTCGGATTACCTTGCTCGTAGTACACCAGCAAGTCGCCGGACACGTACACCTGTTGATCGCGATAATAGTGACGCAACAGCTCGATGTGGCGAACCATTTCGTCGCGATGTTCGTCGGTTTCTCCCATGGGCTTGCCATCCGACTCGGGATAGTGGACCGCGCTGAATTGGATGACCGGATTCACAGCACTTGCTCCTGACGATGGTCCGACGCCGCTCGCGCCGTCGGCCGAACCATCTCATCATATCACGGTCCTACGGCTTCGGCCACTTCAAATGTTTGTGCAAGAAGTCAAACGTCCCTTGGCCGTTGATTGTATGCGGCCCGACGAACCATTCGATTTCGCAGCGATCGCCGATGCCTAGCTTGGCTTGGTACAGGTGCCGCACCTTGGCAAATTCGTACGCGACCCACTCATCGGTGCCGACACCGTCGAAATGTCCGCGTTCGACCATGAACGGCCGCGGGGCGATCAGGGCGGCCATCTCGGCATAGTTGAACGTGCTGCCCAAGTCGAATTCAAAAATCTCGTACTCGCCGGTCCAGACGTAGCTGAACGGCGCCCGCGTCGAGGCGTTTTTCAGCACCCACTCATTGAAATCCGCGGAGCAGATCGACAGACAATAGTTCTTCACCAGCGGCGGAATCCGCATCGCACTCTTACCGCCGTACGACAGGCCGTAGAACGCGATCCGCTCGGGATCGACGCCGGGCAGCGTGCTTAGCCAATTCACGATTTGCTGATGCTGCGGCACGATGATCGAAAACAGCGTCTTACCCAGCGGGTTCGCTTTGCGCTGCAACGTGCGGAAGTCGTCTTTGCCGATGTACAGATTCTGCGGCGCGAACGTGATGAAACCGCGCTCGCACAGCTTGGCGGCGAAGTCGTGATACGCACGATTGTCGCCACTGATCACATCCTGCGGCCGTCCCTCTAACCCATGCTGGCAAACCACCACCGGCCGCTTCTCGCCCGGCTTCAAATCCTTCGGCACAAGCAGTACGCCGTAAGCAAACACGTCGGGCCACACGTCCAGCACCACTTCATAGCCGGTCCATTTCTCTTCGTCGTACGCATTGCGGCTGCGGGCGTTGAAAGGCAGCAGTTCGTAGTCGAACCGTCCGATCACTTCGTCGCGAAAGTACTCGCGATACCACTCGACGCTCTGTTCGTACTTTTCCAGGGAACTGGTATCGAGCTTCTTCATGAACTCCGCTCGCACGTACGGGCTTTCGCTTAAGAGTTGTTGGTTGTGGCGGTCGAGTTCATGAAGTTGGCGCTGTTGGCGTGCGTGCGGATCGAAGCTAACTAATGAGGACTTGGGAACTCCTTGGTCCTTGGCCCCGGCTGGGTGTGCGTTTAGCTTCGAAAAGAACACGTCCAGCGCCTTCTGAGTGTAATTTGGGATTGGCTTCGTTCCATACTCCCCAACGATCGTGATCGATCTTCCCAGCTTCTGCTTTTGTCTGGGGTCGATCGTGAGCATCAGGGCTGCTGTCACCTCCAAGAATCCTTGGCTACGGGAGACTAATCGACCTGGCGCACCACCATCGTTGGATAGCGTCAGCATTGGCCCGGGAACGTCGTTGACTACTAGATGGCGAATCATTGTCGCCACTTCTGCATTGCCGAACTGCTCAAGCAACCCGAATACATTGCGGTCAATTGGCTCTTGCCAGATGTTTTGTCGGGAACCGAAGTACCCGCTCACACAACAAGCGTCGATCCGCGGGTCAAGAGCGGCGGCATACATCCCCAGCATGCCTCCTTCGCCGTAGCCCATGGCGCCAATCTTGGCCGCCGTGTCACCAGCATCCTTCGAAAACCAGTCAACACAAGCCAACACCTTTTGCACTTCGTATCCAATGATGTGCCTTCCGAGTTCATACGCGCTGCGATAGATGAACTCGCGATTGGTAAGATTCGCGCGGCCGGGCTGACCGAGCGGCGATCGCTTCTTCATTTCGCGGCTGATCAGCACCGGCACGATCACGCGACAGCCGCTTTCGGCCAGCCGCCGCGCGAATTGTGATTCTTCCGGCACACCGTCGGCCAGCCCGCAAATCTGTTCCGGCGTTTGATCTGCATCGGGAATGGCGATGATGTCGGCAATCGGTTTTCCATTCGTGGGAACAAGTAGCAGTCCTTCGCCGTGCACGTCGCCAAACGCTGGCCAGCGGACGGCGAAGATGTCGTACGTCTCGCCCTTGCCGACCAGCGCCGGCTGAGACGTCGTGGCGACCAACTCCGGCGCGTCGAACGGCACGCGCTCGTCGCGCACTCCCAAAATGTGTGCCAGTCGTCGCCGATTCGGTTCGAGTGACTTTTCATACGCCTCGGGCGACGAGACGTCGCGCTTCCAGTGCGCCGTCCGCCGCTCGACCGATTTTTCAATCTCGTCCAACAGAAATTTGTCCACCCCCGCGACCATCCGCGCCGCGATGTCACCGTCCCACGTGAGCGGCTGAGTGTTGGGCAGACGATCTGGCTCAGTCTCCGTTTCCGCCGCCGCGGTGAGCGAGACAAGCAGCAGCATGGCGCAGAGGCCGGCGAAGGAACTACGACAGTTCATGACAATATGGTAGTTCACGTCCCCGCACAGTGGAACCGCGCCGCACCGTTACATATACTTTTGGACTTGGAGTGCGGCGACTCGTCGCCGCTTTAGGATTTTTAGATTACGCCCGACGAGGCGTGTTCGCACGTCGGGTCAGCCAAAAACGCGTTCGTTCTGTGGCGACCGCGGTTCGAAAGAAAGATCCGAAATTCCCAAAGCGGCGACGAGTCGCCGCACTCCAAAGTTTGCCAGAAGTCCCTATGGAGAACCACTCGATGCAACGATCGATTCGCACTGCTTTGCTCGCCGTCTTCGCCATCACGGCTGCGTCGTATACGCCTTCGCTGCGATCGGCCGACCCGCCGCCCGCGGCGACGCCGCAGTGGATTTGGCTGAACAGCCAACCGCAACAGAACGAGCGCGTGTTCTTTCGCAAGAAGATCGAAGTCAAAGGCGAAATCAAATCGGCCAAGCTGATGACGGCGTGCGACGACGTGATGACTGCGTTTCTGAACGGGCAGCAGTTATTCGAGCACAGCGTGTGGCAACAAGCCGCGACGGAGGATGTAACGAAGAAACTGCAACAAGGTCCAAACATGATCGCCGTGCGAGGTCAAAACGGCTCGAGTGCCGCGGCGATGATCTTCAAGCTGGACATCGTGATGGCCGACGGCTCGAAGCAAACGATTGTGTCCGACCCATCTTGGCTGGTGTCGGGCGAAGACACGGCCGGCTGGCAGATGCTCGAATTCGACGATTCCGGCTGGAGCAAACCGCACAGCTTCGGAAAGCTTGGCGTCGGGCCGTGGGGGCAGATTGCATTCGATCCGTCAAACGCTCCCAAGCCGCAGTCCACGCCCGGCCAAAGCGTCACGGCCATTGATGGCTTTAAGGTTGAGTTGCTGTATTCGGTGCCCAGGGAACAGCAGGGGAGTTGGGTGAGCATGACGCCCGATCCGCAGGGGCGGCTGATTACGTCCGACCAGTACGGCGGACTGTATCGCATTACGCCCGGCGCCGATGCGGAGACGACGAAGGTTGAAAAGCTCAGCGTGCCGATCGGCGAGGCTCATGGGCTGTTGTACGCGCACGACTGTTTGTACGTGATGGTCAACGGCGGTGCCGCGCAGGGTAGCGGCTTGTATCGCGTCCGCGACACCGACGGCGACGACCAGTTCGACAAGGTGGAGCTGATCAAAAAAATCCAAGGCGGCGGCGAACATGGGCCGCACGCGATTCGCCTCGGCCCGGACGGTATGCTGTACATCATCGCGGGCAATCACACGAGGATTCCCGACGGGCTCGATGCCGCGTCGCCGCATCGCAATTACGCCGAGGATCTGCTGCTGCCGCGAAACCCAGACGGCAACGGACACGCGACCGGCGTGATGGCGCCCGGCGGTTGGGTCGTGCGCACCGACAAGGATTTCACGAAGTGGGAACTGTTCTGCGCCGGCTTTCGCAACCAGTACGACATCGACTTCAATCAAGACGGCGAACTGTTCAGCTACGATGCCGACATGGAGTGGGACACCGGCACACCGTGGTACAGGCCGACCCGCGTGAACCACTGTGTCTCGGCGGCTGAATTCGGCTGGCGATACGGCACAGGCAAGTGGCCCGACTATTACGCCGATAGTTTTGGGGCGGTGGTTGACATTGGACTCGGCTCGCCGACGGGCATCAACTTCGGCACGGGCGCGAAGTTTCCAACCCCGTATCAACGGGCGCTGTTCATCAACGATTGGACGTACGGCAAGATTTACGCGGTACACATGAAGCCCGCAGGCGCCAGCTATACGTCGACGTTTGAAACCTTCATCCAAGGCAAGCCGCTGCCGGTGACCGACATCGTGGTCAATCACGACGGTGCGCTGTACTTCACGGTCGGCGGCCGACGCACGCAGTCGGGTTTGTACCGCGTGACGTACGTGGGAGAAGAATCGACCGAGCCCGCGGGGCCAATTGAAGACGCTGCCGCGGCCGATGCACGTCGGCTGCGTCATGAGTTGGAATCGTTCCACGGCCGCCAAGACCCGCGGGCGATCGACGTTGCCTGGCCACACTTGAACAGCTCGGATCGCGCAATTCGTTACGCCGCCCGCGTGGCCGTGGAACATCAAGACCCGGTGCTGTGGCAAGAGCGAGCCCTGGCGGAGCCGCGCTCTACGGCCGCGATTTACTCGCTGTTGGCGCTCACGCGCGCTACAACCTCAGCCGAACGCAGGCCAGATTCCCAATCCGGCCTTGAACGTGGGACGGATTGGCAATCCGTCCTACAAGGCAAGATCGTTGGGCGGCTGAATCAACTGCCCTTCAAGCGCATGACGGAAGACCAGGTGCTGGCCGCCACGCGCGTCTACGCGCTGGCCTTCATCCGTATGGGCAAGCCCGATTCCGCGCTGGCTGCTTCCGTCATCGAAAAAGTCAGCCCGTTTTATCCGGCTCAAAGCGAGTTGGTCAATCGCGAGTTGTGTAATTTGCTCGTGTATCTTGAAGCACCCGGCATGGCAGCGCGCACGATGAAGCTGTTAGCTCAATCTCAAACGCAACAAGACCAATTGCATTATGCGTTCGTGCTGCGGAATCTGGCCGGCGGCTGGACCAGTCAAGAGCGACAAGCGTATTTCAGTTGGCTCAATTTGGCATCGCAAAATTACCGCGGCGGTTCGAGCTTCAAGAAGTTCATTGACCAAATTCGCAAAGACGCAGTCGCGAAACTGTCGGCCGAAGAAGCGGCGGCGCTGAAGGACGTCATCGAGGGAAAACAAAACGTCGAAGTGGTAAAGCTGGAAACCACGCGACAGTTTCTGCATAACTGGCAGATGGACGATCTCGAACCGATGCTGGCCGGCGTCGAATCGGGCCGGTCGTTTGACAAAGGGCGAGCCGCATACCAGGCGGCTCAGTGCTACAAGTGCCATCGTTTCGCGGGCGAAGGCGGCGACACCGGGCCCGATATCACCGGCGTCGGCAATCGTTTCACGCCGCAGTATTTGCTGGAATCGCTGATCGTGCCGTCGCAGGCCGTGTCCGATCAATATCAAAACACGATTCTGCAAACCGACGACGGCGAAGTGATCACCGGGCGGATCATCGAAGAGGACGACAACCTCGTCAAGATTCGCACCGACCCATTTGCGTTGGAGTTAACCGAACTGCCCAAAGCCAAGATCGAAGTCCGCCAGCCGTCCGCCACGTCGGAAATGCCGCAGGGACTGGTTAATGTGTTGACGAAAGACGAGATTCTCGATCTGATTGCATATCTGCGTTCGGCCAATGACTCGAACGACAAGTCGTTTCAGAAATAGCAGCCGTCCATTCTGTTGCGTCAGCTCTTTTCAGGAGACACCAGACCATGCTTGAAATCGTCATCATCTATTTTCTCTGTAAAGGCATCGGCAACATTCTGCGCAAGAAGGGCCGCAATCCGCTGGGCTATCAGATCATGACCGTTGTGTTTTGGATCGGCGAGACGATTGTAGGATGGACGCCCTCGTCCGTCCTGCGAAAACTGGACGGACGAGGGCGTCCGTCTTACTTTGGTTGCGGCCGAAAGGGCTCGCCAAGTTACGATCGCACGCGGCCCACGGTCTTGCGTAACAGCGTGCGCGGCAAGCGGTCGATGTCGGCGGCTGGAGTAGCCTGCGGCGCGACAAAAAGTGGCCCGGCGATTTCGCCAGTCGGACTTGGCTGTGCCGGCACGTGCATCGACACACAGTGCAACGCGCCGCCATATTGGATGATGCCCGTCACGTCGATGCCGATGATTTCCCAGCCCGGCAGCAGCCGGCGGAACAACTCGCGGGCTCGTCGCTCGCCCGCGGGATCGATTCCCGGATAGACGGGGATCAGCAGCGTGCCGTTTGTGAAAATCCCGTTGGTGTACGTGCGAAAAGCGTTGTCCTGATGCGACGGCATCGGCATCCGCACGACATGCAGCGGCTTGCCATTGGGCAAAGTAACTTCCGTCAGCCGTGCGGCATTGCGGTCCAACAACTCGGCATTGATCGGATCGAACTGGGGCAAGTACGAACCGACAATTACCGTGTCGGCCGACGTGAAGACCGCGAACATGTCGATGTGCCCAGTCGATTCGCCTGCCAGCGGCTCCAGGATCACGACCTCATGCGCACCGAAGTGTTCGTGCATCAACTGACGGACGGCCGCCTCATCGCGGCCGAGATTATCGTTGGCCATGAGCAGTTCGGTCGTCGTCAGGATCAACCCTTGGCCGTTGCTCAGCAGATTGCCACCTTCCAATTCGATCCCCGCATGTATCACGTTGGAATGAAACGACGCGGCCACCGCCGCGGGAACTTGATCATCGTTGGGCCGCGCGAACTGTAAATAATCGGCGTCGATGATCGCTCGCGATCGGTCGGCCATAGTGACAAACAACGGCCCGTAATCACGCACCCACATCGTGTCGTGAGGGGCCTCAACAAATTGCAGCGTCCGCATCGGCAGCCCGCGATCGGCCAGCAGCCGCTCGACCACAAACCGCTGCTGCCGGCTGGTGACCAACGAGACCACCTGCGTGCGCCGGCTGGCTCCCGCCACAATGTCAACATAAAGCTGAGGAAAACTGGTCACAAAATCATTGGCCGCCACCAGCAGCGCGTCTTGCCGTTCAAACTCAGCCGGCAGTCGCACGACGGCGGATTGCAGCGCGACGTCCGCTGCGCTACGATCAGCCGCAGTGGGATTTTGCGGAAGCGGTCGCAGATCACCTTCGTCTTCGGCATTGGCCATTGCGACGAAGGAAGAACACAGCAACAGGCCGAGCAGCCTGTTGACAAGACGCCCGAAACGCGGCTTCAAGCGACGCTCCTTGTGGCAAACGGCACCTCGGCCGGCGAACCGTCTTTCACCACGATCGACACGCTCGCCCCGCAGGTCCTTGCGGGCCACGCCGTACGAATAGCTACAGTACACAGACAGTCGCTGGCAATCAAGATGTACCGCCCAACGTTCACGATCCGCCCAACGCCACATGGCGACGAGCCGTGACCAGTGCGATGCTGGCCCGACGCATGGTCGTTCCCGACAATTGATGTCATCGATCAGCACCAAATCTTGCTTTACATCTGTTACCGTGTGTGGTAACATTTACCGATGAGTAAGATACGGCGTGGCAATTACATCTTCGTTACGTGGATCGGAGACCATCCACCGAGACATGTTCACGTCTACAAAGACGGCAAACTCGTGGTCAAGTGGGACTTGGACAATCACGTCGCCATGAAAGGGCAGGCGACGAGCCGGATTCTGAAACTAATTGCCGAGCTGGAGCAAGAGGGACGATTATGAAAATCAGGCGGGTCGCATACAACAACCGGAAAAGGTCCTTTGAGATTCAGACGTCCACCAAGCGTTATGTGTTCCCGTACGCGAAGTTGGACGTTCAGCCATCGGCGGATGATCCGATCCAGAAGGTGTCTGTCGACGAAGAACTTGATAACGAGGCATTCACGTACGAGCTTCAGTCCGGCGCAGAGGGCACGGTTCACATCGATCATGTTTTGGAGTACAACCGCGATCCTCGGTACCTGCGTGACCTGCTGCTGTACAAGCTCACGTTGGAAGCCAAACAGCGCGTGCAGAGCAGTTCGCTGAGTAAACGAGAGTTGATTCGCCGGCTAGGCACTTCCGCCGCTCAGTTCTATCGCTTGCTCGACCAGACGAATTACAAAAAGTCCATCGACCAACTTATGGCGCTGCTACACATTCTCGATTGCGAAGTTGAACTTGTCGTGAAGTAGCAACCGATCCGTTGGGTGGCTGATTTCCGTGAAACCGGCACGTCGAAACCGCGGTACAACTGTTATCAACGCAATGCGATCTGTAAGCCTCGCATTTTCGATGCGCGGAAAGGAGCCTGTCATGCGTCGTCTGATTTCGGCGGTCGTGGTGTTAATCGTTTTCAACTTCGCCCATCTCCCGCTGCGTGCCGAGCCGCTGGCGGAGAAGTATCTGATCGAAGGCAAACTCGCCGAGGGCGCGCGGGCGTTGAGCGAATATTTGAACGCGAACCCGCAGGACGACGAGGCCCGCTTTGGATTGGGCGTTGTGCAGTTCCTGCGGGCCTATGAGCATTTGGGCGGCAGCCTTTACAAATACGGCTTGAGCACCGAGCGAACGTTGGCCCGGCAATGGCCGCCGGTTCGCCAATTGTTTCCGCAAAATCCTGCGCCGGAAGAATTTCGTTACGAGGACGCCCGGCGGATCTTGCAGACGTTTGTCGACGACGTGGAAGACGCCGACGCCACACTGGCCGAGGTGAAGGACGCCGATGTCAAGTTACCGCTGCACTTGGGACAGGTCAAATTGACGCTGTTCGATCCGGGGCAGTCGATCAACGCAGCCATGCTGCTGGGGCGCATGGAAGCTGCGGTGCCGCGCAATGAGGTAGAACAGTTCGTGATCACGTTCGATCGCGGCGACGTGAGCTGGCTGCGCGGATATTGCCACGTCTTGGCCGCCTTGGGCGAAGTAATGCTGGCCATCGACGGCCAAGAGCTGTTCGAGTGCACGGCGCATCTGCTGTTCGAAAAGGTCGATTCGCCGCACACGTTTCTGCAACAGAATCGGCGAGGACTTGACGAGATCACCAGCTTCGATCGGCCGCTCATCTCGGACGTGATTGCTTACATCCACTTAATGCTGCGGTTGCCCGTCAAGGAACCGGTCCGTATGCGGACGGCTCTGGAGCATCTCGAAGTGACCGCCAAGATGGCCAAAGAGATGTGGCAGTTCTATCTGGCCGAAACGGACGACGATCGCGAATGGATACCTAATCCCAATCAGCAAGGCGTGCTGCGCGTGGCCGTGAGCAAACCGATGATCGACACGTGGTTGGCCAGCGTGGACGAATTTGAACTGATCCTGCAGGGCAAATGCCTCGTGC
Organism: Pirellulaceae bacterium; assembly: GCA_041744735.1. Taxonomy (GTDB): domain Bacteria; phylum Planctomycetota; class Planctomycetia; order Pirellulales; family Pirellulaceae; genus JBGTKH01. The sequence continues at coordinate 9,573 of JBGTKH010000030.1, forward strand.
CGTTCTGGCGCGGCGATCCAACGGCCCGCGGTGTCAATGTGCGGCGCATCTTCACCGATCCGCCGCAGGACATCGACATCGTACTGTGGGTTCAAGGCACCGCCGCCACGCCGTATCTCGAAGACGGGCGGATCACAAAGCTCGCCGATCAGGCAACGCTCGGACGGATCAACGACACCTTCGGCGGCTGGCGATTCTTCGGCTTCGCGTTTTGGTTCAATTGAACAATCGTATTGTTGCGGGTCTTTCAGAACTGATCCCGCCGCAGGACCTCGACGGTTTCCAGACAGGCGGTGATGCGGTGTTTGGGCTGAACGTTGGTGCGCAGGTAGTCGAAAATTCGGCTGGCAATCTCTTCTGGCACAACGGCCTCGATTCGCACTTGAGATTTTGGCAAGCCGTCGTCGGACCGGCTGCCGCGTCCGGCGCCGGAGCAAGGAATGGACGTGTAGCCGGATGCTCCCAGATCCAAAAACCGCTCGGATAGTTCATTCTCCAACTCACTTCCCGCCACCACAGTCACGCGGCGCAGAAAGGCTCGCTTTCGTGCGGCGCGCGGATGCTCCGACACCTGCTCGTGACCCTCCAAGCCGACGACCTCGAAGTTCAGGCCGGCTTGCGCGAAGTCCAACTCCATCTCGTGCAACTTTTCCATCACGCTATGGTCGACCAGTTTCGTGCCGGCCAGATCGACGACAATGTTATTCTTCTGAATCAACCCCAGTTGCTCGATCTGCCGTTTGAACGGAATCCAATTACTGAACACCGCCGAACCTCTGGCCGTAATGACAACCGTATTATCGTCGCGCGTGTTGACTTCCAAATAGGGCACGAAGAGGGAACGCAACGGGACGCCGTTGGCGAAGTGGATCACAAACTTGATGGCAATGCCGATCCCAATCCCAATGAGCAAATCGGTGGCCAAGACGGCGATCACGGTGCCGGCAAAGATCACTAGCTGTTCGATGCCGATCTTGTAAACGTTGATGAATTCCTTCGGCGAAGCCAAGCGAAACCCGGTGTACACCAGCATCGCCGCCAGCGCCGCCAGCGGAATGCGGTGAATCAGGGCCGGCAGCAGGGCCACGAATCCCAGCAAGAACAGTCCGTGCCACAGGTCGGCGAAGCGCGTGCGTGCTCCGTTGTCGATGTTGGCCTTGCTGCGCACGATTTCGGAAATCATCGGCAGCCCGCCGACACACGCCGCAATCGTGTTGGCGATCCCGACCGCCACTAAATCGCGGTTCAAATTGGTCTTCCGTTTCCAGGGATCGAGCATGTCCACGGCCTTGGCACTGAGCATCGACTCCAAGCTGCCAATCAACGCGAACATCATGACCCACTTCCAGCCCGCGAGCGTCGCTAAGCTGGAGAAATCCGGGCTCGCCATGGCCTTGAACAAATTTCCCGGCACGCTGACCAAAAACTGCTGACCCAACTTGAATTCATGACCGGCGAACGAATAGGTGTGCGCGTGCGACAAATCGAAGTACATGCCCATCGGTATCGCGACCAGCAGCACGACCAGCGGCGCTGGAACCAAATGGAACCACTTGTTTTTCCACTTTGACTTGAGAAACGGCAAGCCAAACAAAATTAGCAGGCTCACGGCACCGATCAGCGCGATGTCCGGATTCATGTGCGCAAACTTTTCGGGAAGTTCACGAATGATCTCAAACGGCTCGCCCTTGGCCGATTGACCAATGGCGACCGGCAATTGCTTGAGCACGATGATCACGCCGATGGCCGCCAGCATGCCGTGCACGGCTGCGGTCGGAAAAAAATCGCCGAGCACGCCGGCGCGCACGAATCCAAATATAATTTGAATGAGGCCGGCCGCTACGCCAACGGCCAAAGCCATCTTGTACGCCTTCAGGTCGGCCGCCGGATCCTGGCCTCCCGTAAACCCGAATTCCGTAACGGCACCGACGGCAATCACGATCAACCCCGCCGCGGGTCCTTTGATCGTCAATTCGGCGTTGCTCAAAAACGTTGTCAGCACGGCGCCGATGATGGCCGTGAACACACCGGCGACGGCCGGGTAACCGCTGGCCAACGAGATCCCCAGGCACAACGGCAGGGCGATCAGAAATACCAGGAAACCCGAAAGGACGTCGTTTTTCAGATACTTGACGAAGCCGGCGGCATTGCCGCGTGGAATGTCGTTGGGATCGACCTTTGGGTCTTGCTTGTGTTCGGAATGTGCGGACAAGGGTCTGGCTCCTTGGTGTTGATTCAAAGCGGTCATTCCGCATCGGCGATACGGCCGCTGGGGATGTCAATTAGCTTTCTTCTTCCAGCCGGCCGAGCAGCCGCAACATGCCGTCCAGGATCGTCATGGGATGCGGCGGGCAGCCGGGGATGTACAGGTCCACGGGAACGACGCTGTCGGCGCCGTTGTTTTGTTCGGCGTGACCGATGTAGGGTCCACCGGAAATCGCACAGGCGCCCACGGCGATCACGATCTTGGGTGCGGGGACGGCCGCGTACGTTTTCTCCAGCGCCAGCTTCATGTTTTGAGTCACCGGGCCGGTGATGATTAGTCCGTCGGCGTGCCGCGGCGAGGCGACGATCTTGATCCCGAAGCGGCTGAGGTCGAAGCCGATCGTGTTCAGCACGTTGGTGTCCGCCTCGCAGCCGTTGCAGCCGCCGGCACTGACTTCGCGAAGCTGCAGCGACCGGCCGAACAGCCGCTGCATCTTCTGGTCGAGTGCCGCGGCGCGTTCAAATGCGCTGCCGTCGATAATCAGTCCTTCACGAGTCCGACTAGCCAAGCGGTACTCGTTCGTGTACGAGATCGCCTTTTCGGGGCAAGCTTCCATGCAGTCGGTACAGAACAGGCAGCGACCCAAGTCCAACTTCATGTTGCCGTTGCTGATGCTAATCGCGTCGGTCGGACAGGCTTCGGCGCACTGGCGACAACCGTCCGGGCACTTCGACGCATCGATCACCGGCAACCCGCGCAGCCGATCGGGCATCGGCACCGGCTCGGCCGGATACTTCATCGTCCGATGGCGCTGCCGGATTCGTTCATTGAGGATGTTAAGCATTGGTCATTGGTCATTGGTCATTGGTCATTGGTCATTGGTCATTGGTCATTGGCAAAGAAAAGAGCTGGCAGCAAACTCTTAACAAATGACAAATGACAAATGACAAATGACAAATGACAAATGACTAATGACTAATGACAGCTATAGATCATGTCCACAGTACGAGAGGTTGAAGCTTTTATTGCACAGGGGAAAGTCAGAAATCTCTTGGTTGCGCAGCGACATGGCCAGACCAATCCAGTTATGGAACGACGGGTCGACGACTTTGTATTGGGCGAAGCGTCCGTGAGCGTCGGTGATCGCGACGTGGCAGATTTCGCCGCGCCAGCCTTCGACCATCGAAACCACGATGGCATCGCTCATCAGCGGGCCGACTTCGCGGCGCAGCTCGCCGGCCGGCAAATGTTCAAGCTGGTCCAGCAGGTACCGTCCCGAGCGTTGAATCTCCAGCCAGCGGACATAGGCGCGGCCCGCCACGTCTCCCGTATGCCAGACCGACACCGGGATGTGCGCGAAACGATAAATGCCGGCAGGATAATCGTGCCGGGCGTCGACTTCCAAACCGCAAGCTCGGGCCGCCACGCCGACCAGTCCGAGTGCGACCGCATTCTCTTGCGAGACGGCGCCGGTTTCTTCAAAGCGGGCTTGCACGGAAGAACTGTCCCACAGAAGCTGCGTCGCGCCGGCCACGTCGCGCAGTGCCGGCCGAAGTTGATCCAGTGAATGCTGAATCCGCTGCTCGTCGACATCCCAAACCACACCGCCCGGCCGCACCATGCCGCGTCCGAAACGGTTACCGCATATACGGGCCGTGGAATTCAAAAAATCACCGCGCAGCCGGCCGCAGTAGGACGCCGTCGGCAGAAAACCTACGTCGTCCGCCAGAGCGCCCATGTCGCCGGTGTGATTGGCCAGGCGTTCCAACTCCAAGGCAATACCGCGCAGCGCTTGCGCCCGCATCGACGGCGAGCAGTTGGCCAGTCCCTCGATCGCCTGGCAATACGCGGTCGCGTGTCCGATCGACGTGTCGCCGGCCAGCGTTTCCATGTAATGGATTGTGCGCTTGTCCGGTCCGCCGACCAGCCGCCGCTCGACGCCGCGATGCTGATAGCCCAACGAAATCTCTAAATGAAACACGTGCTCGCCGTGACATTGAAAGCGGAAGTGCCCAGGCTCGATCACGCCGGCATGCACGGGGCCAACGGCGACTTCGTGGATCTCCGGCCCGGCAACGCGGAAGAAGTCGGTCACGCTCGGCTGAATGTCGTCGCCCACCGCGCGTCCCCAAGCGTCGTGCGGCGGCCGATACGACCGATGGAAGCGAACCGGCTTCAGCCATGGATGGCCTTCCGGCCGAACGCCCCATTGCTCGGCAATCTCGCGTTCAAACCAATGAACCTGCGGACAGTCGGGCGTAAGCGACGGGTAGCGGTCATCGACGTCGGTTGTCGAGACGTGCAGTTCGCTGCTCTCGCCGTGTCCCACGACCAAGTACAACCGCACGGCGTCGCCGCCGATGGGCTGGCCGAAAAACGCATTCACGCGGCCGCCGGCGCTCGTCTGCTGCAGCAAACTCTGCCGGAAGTCCGCGAACGATAACCGCGGAACTTCGGCCAAGCCAAGCGGCTTGCCACATCGCAATGGGATAGAACCAGCGGAGTACGTCATCGTTAACTGGGTGACGGATTTAAACGGCGAGCATGGGAAAGTATTTCGTCGAACGAGGCGTGCCGCATAACCGCCGCGCGAAACTCAGCATCCCGCAGCGCGGAAGCGAGTTGAGCCAACAGGTGCAGATGGTTGCGAACGTTGCTGGCCACGATCATAAACAGCACGCTCACCGCTTGCCCCTGCGGACCCGCAAAGGCCTGCGGGTTGCTCAGAAAACAGAGCGTGACCGTGGGCTGATCGGCAGCCAGCACCAGCGGACGGCTGGGATGCGGGATCGCAATCCCGTCGCCGACGGTCGTCGAGCCAGCGCGTTCGCGCGTGAGTAACAGCGCGAGCAAACTTTCGCGCTCGTCTGGTTGAAGTTTGGGAATCTGCTGCACGACGGCGCCGAGCACCGACGGTTTGTCATCTCCAGGCACGTCGTACAAGGCGCTGCCGGCTTCCAGGGCGTCCGCGAATTCGCCGGGCCGAAAGTCGCCGTTCACTCGCGCGAGCAATGACCGTGGCACGTCGATGTGCTGCAACGTGGCCCACTCGATCAACTCGGCTCGATGAAACGAATACTGCGAGTTGACCAGTTGAGCCGGCAGATTATCTTCCCGCACCCAGCGGTAGACGGTGTTTTCCGAAACGCCGAACAGCGTGGCGACTTCGTACAATTTCAGTTGCATCGTTGCAGCTCCGGTCCGTCCGCACAGGCTCCTAGGAATTCAGTTTTTATACTTTCGCACGGCCCCAATGACTACGCAACGTTTCGTTACTAATCTGTAAGGTTGAATGCCACAGGATCGCATCGCCGCCGTTTCTTACGTTTTCGTAAGGTTGTTCAATTGCCCTCGCCAAGCCTGTGGCCAAGGCATAAATTGCCAGGGGGAGGCTGGGGCTGAGTCCGCGAAGCCCCAGTCCATCGCAATCTGGGGCTTCGCGGACTCAGCCCCAGCCACCCAAAGCTGATCAGCAACACGATATTGGCACACTACCCAGCAGCGCAGCGCCACCGAACACGCGCGGTCGGCTGTCTGGCCGGTTGTGACAAGCGGAGAAGTCCGGATGGACCTGTTGGTCATCGAAGATGATGCGGTGTTGGGCAAAGCCTTGCGCAAGGGACTCGAGGAGGCCGGCCACCAGTGCAAGTGGATTCGCAGCGGGCGCAAGGGATTGGAATCGGCGTTGGGACAACAATTCGACGCGGTCGTGCTGGACCTGATGTTGCCGGATTTGTCCGGCATTGAGGTGCTGAATGAAATGCGCCAGCGCGACGTACACACGCCGGTGCTGGTGTTGACGGCCTTGGGTTCGGTCGACGATCGCGTCATCGGGCTGAATTGCGGCGCCGACGATTATCTGGTGAAGCCGTTTGCGTTTGCCGAATTGACCGCGCGGCTGGATGCGGTTTGCCGGCGATCCAAGGCGCGGCCGTCGACCGAGTTGCGAGCCGGACCGCTGGTGCTGGACTTAACCACGCGGCGTGTCGCGCGCGAAGAGACCGAGATCGATCTGACGCCCACCGAGTTCAGCTTGTTGGAGTTCCTGATGCGGTACGGCGGCCAAGTGGTCACGCGCAAGATGCTGTGCGAACACCTCTGGGAATCCGACTGGGAAGGTGTGACGAACGTCATCGAGGTGCACATCAACCGGCTGCGCAGTAAAATCGACCGCAACTTCGACAAGCCGCTGATTCACACGATTCGAGGGCGAGGATATGTCCTGCGGGCGTCGTAAGGAAATGGAACGCAATAACTTCCGTAGCCGAAGTCGTGAGACTTCGATCCGAACTCTCACGAGTTCGGCTACATCGGGAACTTATTTCGGCCCCATTCCTAATAGATTGAGAATGCGTCGGGAGTAATCCAAGGAGCCAGCATCGTGACCGCGGAACAGTGGATTCTTCTGGCTGTGGCACTGGCGGTCGTCAGCGGCGTGCCGGGGCTGCTGCTATCGCGCGAGTCCAACGCCGGCCAGCGTCTGGCCGTTGTGTTGATGGTCGTCAGTTGTGTTTGCGGGCTGTTCGGTGTCACGACGTTGTTGACGGGTGGGCCAAGCCGGGAATTGACGTGCGAGTCGCCGGTGGCCGGCGCTCAATTCACGTTGGCCGTGGACGCTATTTCGGCGATTTTTTTGCTGCCGATCCTGCTGATTTCCGCGCTCGGATCCATCTATGGTTTGGGCTATTGGAAACAATCCGAACATTCCGAGAACGGGCGAAAGCTGTCGTTGTTTTACGGCCTGCTGGCCGGTGCGCTCGTGCTGCTGGTGTCGGCGCGCAGCGGCATTTTGTTTCTGACGGCGTGGGAAGTCATGGCGCTGTCCGCGTATTTCCTCGTGGGTACGGACGATCACGACGAAGAGACGCGCAAGGCGGCGTGGTTGTATCTGGCGGCCAGTCACTTCGCCACGCTGTGTCTGTTCGGGCTGTTCGCCTTGACGGCCAGCGTCACCGGCCGTTTCGGATTCGAGTCGTTGACGGGTGCATCTCCGTCGATGGCCGCGGCGAT
>JBGTKH010000031.1:0-9369 GCA_041744735.1 Pirellulaceae bacterium
CTCACGACTTCGGCTACCAAAATGTAGCGGAAGTGGTGACACTTCCGAAGTCTCACGACTTCGGCTACCAAAATGTGCCACTAGCCGGTCTACCACTCGTACGTGATCTGCCCGTAGACGCTTCGCTGGACTTCAACAATCGGGCTGGTCAGTACGGAACTGGTGCCGTTTTCCGGGTGATGGTCATCCAGCAAATTCTGGCCGACAACGGCCAATTCCAGGAACTTACGCGGCCGCCAGGCCAGCCGGGCGTCCATTTCCAGGTAGCTGGGAATAATGTCGGGAGCGAATCCCGGCAGATTGTCGACATAGCGTCCGATCAGGTCGAAGTGCCATTGGCAACCGAGGTCCCACGAGGATTGCAGATAGACTTGGTTGTGCGGGCTTTGCCCTTCCAGGGCTTGAGGTGCCGGTAACCCACCGTGGAGTTGTACTTGCAGGAACGTGTACTGCCCGTACAGCCGCCACGTTTCCGTCACTTGCCAATTGGCGGCCAACTCGACGCCGTACGTTTCTCCGGTTTGTGCGTTTTGTTTGATCAGCGGGAATATCGTCGTGCCAAATCCGGGATCAAGGAACGGTGGTTCGCCGATAGGCACTATGAGCTTACTGTAATCATTGAAAAACAATGCAACGTCCCACGAAAACGTGTCTACGGGCTGCGCCCGATAGCCAATCTCATACGCCACGAGGCTCTCGTCGTCCAAGTCTCGGTTGGGAAGGGCGCGTCGAAAGGGAGGACCGGCTGGTGACAGCAACCCAATTTCGATGTTGTCATCGGCAATCGCGGGCGTGCGGACCGCCCGCGAAACGGCCATCCAAGCGGACTGGCGTTCGGTGGGCGTCCAGAGCAAGCGGGCCGTCGGTTGCACGTTGACACCAGTGAAATCATTGTGTTGCACTTTCGCGCCCACGGTGAAGAACAGCAACTCGTCGGCCAGAGTGATTTCGTCCTGCACGAAGGCGCTGGCCAGCCCGCGGTTGACGTCGGTCACCGCCGGCCCAATGGCGAAAGCGCCGTCCACGGTGCTGCCCTGAAAAAATATGTTGTTTACGCGATAACCAAGTCCCCAGACGATTTGATGGTAATCGGTCAGCGGGAACTGATGCTGGAAATCCACGTCGTAGGTGTGGATGTCGAAGGCGAAATAACCATTTTGCGAAACGCGTTGAAAGCGGTCGTAATACAACTGCAACGACCAATCCGACCGCTCGCCCAATTCGTGGCCCCAGCGATACAAGGCGTATCCGCCCGCGGAACGTTCATCTTCGGTGTTAAGAACCGTGAACGGAGTAGCAATCATCGGACGGTTGTCTTCCCGGCCGGAGTAACCCTCGAACAGCTCTCCTTGCAGCGTCATCGTGTCGCAGCAGCTTGCCTGCCAATCCATGCGAAAGCCGCCGCGGCCCTGTCGCCAGTCGTCGGCCTCGCGGCCGGCCACGTTGAATCCCGCGTCGCGTTCGAACCACTTGCCCCACACGCGATAGTGCAAATCATCGCTGCCGGACCCGCCGTAGCGGAAGCCCGTGGTCCCGCGCTCCTCGGTGCCGCCGCGCGCCATGACCAGCGTGCCCTGTGTGTCTTTCGCGTTCTTGGTGATGATGTTGATGACGCCGTTGACCGCATTGGCACCCCACACCGTGGCCCCCGGACCGCGGACGACTTCGATACGCTCAATGTCCTCCAACAACAGATCTTGAATGTCCCAGTAGGTGCCTGCAAAGATCGGGTTGTAGACGCTCCGACCATCAATTTGGATGAGCAGCTTGCCGTCGAAGCGCTGGCCCAGGCCGCGCGAGCCGATGGACCATTTGTTCGAGTCGATCTTGGCCACTTGCAGACCCGGCGCCATCCGCAAGACTTCAGGGATGCTGGTGTACCCCGAGCGACGAATCATGTCTTGTGTGATCACAAAGACCGCCGCGGGCGAACGTCCGACGGTGCTCGCCTGACGCGAGACGGTGGTCACTTCTTGCTGCAATGCGGGCACGACGGCCGGCTGCTGCAGCAAACGCTCTAGTTCCAGCAACTCATCCGTCGGCTCCTGTGCGCCCGGCTGATTCTCGGGCGGCTGGAAGTTCACGCGAAATGTTGCTGCATCTTTTGTCGGCACTTGCCGAGCTTCCGCGGACGACGCCGGTAATTCCTGGCCGGCGACCGCAGTCGGCCAAAGCACGTGGCTCGCGATGATGGCTATGAGCGTCGCCAAGCATAATGCAATGCACATCCGGTGCTGGGTCCGGTTTGCCATGACTCGATCGTCCTCAAATACGCTGCTCCGTGCTGAGTCCTGACGGATGGACGCGGCAACACAATCCGTCACATCAAACCTGATCGGCGGAATGTGCGGGCCAGCACAGCAATTGATGGGGACAGCGGCAACCACGTGCAAGGCGGGTTTCGGTTACGCCGTCTATTCCAACAGCACCGAATGATCGAGCGCCTGAGGAATCGGCGTCGCACGCAGCGCGCCATCTGGCAACCGTTCCGCTAATCCCAACCGCAACAGACTGCGAGTCAGGTTCAGTTGATATTTATCCTTGGCCCGTTGATAACCGAAGAACGAACGCAAACCGTAACCGATCGTGCCGCCGAGCAGTCCCACGACCGCGAGGATGCCCCACACGCCGGCAAACGCCAACAGTAGAATTCCCTTGATGATCTTGAAGACGGTGATCGCCAATCCCGACATCGTGGGCACCCAGATGCGGCTCTGGTCGAGCCATGAGATTCGCACGCGCGTGCCGGGCAACAGCATCTCCAGATCCATCTGCGGAATGTCTTTGAACAGCCTGACGTAAACGGTTTCCGCGTCCGCGTGCTTTTCCAGCCGCGGGTGATCGCGCAGCTTCAGAACGATGGCCAGCCGCTGATAGATCGGCAAGTCGATTTCTTTCGGCCGCCAAAAATAACGCCAGTGGCGCGTGGAGCGTCGCACTTGCATATCGCCACGGGCGAATACCTCCAGCCGCTGGAACACGTCGAAGTCAACATGCAAATTCACGCCCCAGTCGCTCGTAGCCTCTAAAGCCCGTTCGATGTCGCTGTGTGTCAATCGCCGGTAATTGGCGGAGTCGAGCAAAGTCAGGATCTGGTCGAACAGCGACTGCAAGCACCGCTCGCGCTGCTCGGCCGAAAGCGATTCAACACGCGGCGTGTCGGCGTCGGGATCGAAGTGAAAGTAGGCCTCTTTGAGAGCTTCTCGCCGCTGATGATAGTGGCGATGAAACGCCGCCTCGAGCCAGCCGCCCAGCTTCAGGAAATGTTCGCGATCTTCGGCCGTCAGATCGGCGACATCGGCCAGCCGCCGAATTAACTCGGCATTGCGAATCGGAATGAAGGTCTCGCCGGGGACAGGCGCTTTATTTTTCGGCGAAGATTCGCGCACATTTGCGTTGGGCGGGCGTGAATCGATATGCTCAGCCGAAGTCTCAGGCATTGCATCGCCCGCTAGCTTGCGCTGGTTCGCCACGTCCGTGCGCGGCGCTATCCGGCATAATAACGCGACTTAGCGGCTCTCCCAAGGCCTTGCCGCGCTCGCTGCGCGGCCGTGAAATCGAAAAAATAGCGGCGGTCGGTCCCGCGGTTCTTGTTTTCGGCGGCCGGGCAGGGTATCCTGATTGGCGGCTGGAAACAGCAGAATCCCACTCATTCCACGGACCATTTCGCTGGAAGGAACAATATCGTGGCGGCATTAAATTGCGAAGAACAGGGCGACGTGTTGGTCGTCGCGTTTACCGATGCAAAAATCCTGGATGAATCGCGCATCCAGCAAATCGGCACCGAACTGATGGAAGCCACAAAGCGGGCCGTCGGCGGCAAACTGCTGCTGGATTTCCAAGGCGTGCAGTTCATGTCGTCGGCGATGATCGGCAAGCTGATTTTGGTGAACAAAAAGTGCACTGCCGAAAAGCTGAACTTGAAGCTGTGCAATATCTCGCCGAACGTCATGGAAGTGTTCCGCATCATGCGTCTGAACAAAGTCCTGAGCATCTGCGACGATCGGGAAAAAGGGCTGGCGGCCTTCGAGAAGAAGGGCTGGTTCGGCTAACAGCATGGCATGCGTGCGCCCAGTGAATTACGCAGCGGTTGGTCCGGTCGCCATTCATTTTCCCGAACGAGTGGAGACCAATGAACAGCTCCAAGCGGAGTTTCCCGGTTGGGATCTGGACCTCATCTATTCCAAGACGGGCATCGCCAGTCGGCACATCGCGGCGCCGGATGAATGTGCATCGGACTTGGGCGTAGCGGCCGCGCAGAAATTGTTCGACCAATACGACGTCGATCCGCATAGCATCGACTTTCTGTTGCTCTGCACGCAGACGCCCGATTACCCGTTGCCGACCACCGCGTGCTTGATGCAGCAGCGGTTGGCGTTGCGCCGGTCCGTGGGCGCGCTCGATTTCAACCTCGGCTGCTCGGGATTCGTGTACGGGCTGTCGTTGGCCGACGGGCTGATTCGCAGCGATGCCGCACGGCGTGTATTGCTGGTCACCGCCGAAACATACTCCAAATACATTCACCCCACGGACCGCAGCTTGCGGACCATTTTCGGCGACGGTGCGGCGGCGACGCTGATCGTCGCCTCGGAACGGCCGACGCTGTCCGCATTTCAATTCGGCACGGACGGCAGCGGAGCTGACACGCTGCTGGTCACCAAAGGCGGCGCCCGGCCGGCCAAAGACGCCCATCAGCCGCGTCACCGCCACCGCTGGCCCAGCGACCTGTACATGGACGGCCCTAGTCTGATCAACTTCACCGTGGGCGCGGTGCCTCAGTTGGTCGAGGACATTTTGAAGTCGGCTCAAATCACGGCCGACGACATCGACTTGTACATTCTGCATCAAGCCACGTATAAGATGCTGGCCCAACTTCAGGAGCGGCTGGGATTGACCGAAGAGCGCATGCCGATCGTGCTGAAAGATGTCGGCAACACCGTCTCTTCGACGATTCCCATCGTCATCGACGAACTTCGCCGCACGGGCCGCCTGAAGCCCGGCATGCGGAACATGCTGGTCGGTTTCGGCGTCGGCTGGTCATGGGCCGGCGGCATTTGGGAAGAGTCGTGGCCGTCGCGATGAGGTGGTGATACCGTTTGGGCTCAGAACTACAGAATTCAATTTTGCCGGTACAAGGGTGGTGTTTTCAAGTAGCGTTTTAACCGGCAAAATTGAATTCTGTACGTCTGAGCCCGGCCGCGGTTACAGCGCTGAACGCCAAATGGTATCACCACCCGCGATGAGGCACCATTGCAATTTCTTCCCGTTCATCTTCCAATGGAGAGGTGACAAGAGGACGGGCCTATTCATGGATTCTCTACGAGCCCATTTACTGTTGGCTTCGCCGCGATTACCTGATCCGAATTTCTTTCGGACGGTGGTGCTGATGATCCAGCACGACGACGACGGGGCTTTCGGCGTCGTGCTCAATCGCCCGAGTGATTTCACGATCAGCGAGATTTGGGAGAAGGTGGGCGAGGAGCCTTGCGATAGCCTCGAGCCGATCAACTTGGGCGGGCCCGTCGAAGGGCCGCTGATGGCCGTGCACGCCGACGCATCGTGTTCGGAAAGCGAGATCCTGCCTGGCGTGTACTTGGCGACGCAGAAAGACTATCTAAATCAGCTCGTCCATCAAAAGACGCAACCGTTCCGCATCTTCAGCGGCTATGCCGGCTGGGCGGGCGGACAGCTCGAAAGCGAAATGGAAGCCGGCGGTTGGCTCACGACGCCCGCGACGTTCGATTACATCTTTGGCACCGACGAAGATCTGTGGAAGACCGTGGCCCGCGATATCGGCAACGTCATTTTGTTTCACGACCACCGGGTCAAACACGTGCCGAACGACCCGCGCATGAATTAGCGGTTGTAGGATGGACGCCCTCGTCCGTCCGTTCGCCGACAAATCAGCCGTCGGGACGGACGAGGGCGTCCATCCTACGAATTGTGAAACACACCACGCTCGCGCGCGATTAGAGATTCAGTTCCAACGGAAAGTCGCTGAGCAATTCAATGCCGTTCTCGGTGACCAAGTAATCGTTCTCAATCCGCATGCCGGCCTTCAATTCCGGCGCGTACAGGCCCGGCTCCGCGGTGAACACGTCGTCTACCTCGAACGTGTCGTCCCAATTCGGGTTCAGATGCGGCGCCTCGTGCGGGAACAAACCGATGCCGTGACCCAGATGATGATTGAACACGCCGATCGGCGCTTTGTCGAGAATGGCTTGCGCTTCCTCGAACAATTGCTTGCAGCTTTTGCCCGGCTTCACGGTTTCCTCGATATGCCTGAACACCTTCATGATCTGCTCCCACGCCCGCTGTTGCTCGTCCGACACATCCGTCACCGCGAGCGCGCGGCAGTTGTCGGCGAAGTAACCGCGAAAGGCGGGGCCGAGATCCAGAATGTACAGCTCACCGGCCTGCGCCGCATGACCGTCGCGCGGCGGACCGCCGCGCGAACAACACTGATAATCGTTTCCCGTGCCGGTCAGCATCTCGCCGAATTCTTCCACCGCAACTGTCTGTAATTCGTTGAACATCCTCAATTCGCTGACGCCCGGTCTTATCATCTCACGCGCTCGCTGATACATCTTCCCCGTACCTGCAATCGCCTTTTTCAGCCGCGCCAATTCATCCGCGTCTTTGCGGCGGCGGAGACGATACAGCGTCGGCTCAATGTCAACCAGCGGTGCGTGCAACGACGCGGCCAGATGCTGCGAGAAAGACGAGAACTCAACGCCCACCCGCCGCGGCTTGGGTTCGGCGGCAATCGCTTTGAGTAGCGACTCAGACGACGCCAGCCGCTGGTCGTTGCGCATGGTCGAATGCCACTGCGCCTGGTAAGTGACGACATCGTCGGCCGCCGCAACCGGCGGCGGTTTGTTCGGCGCGACGAGCGTCAACTGCCCGTCCAGCGACAACGCCGCCGCGGGTTGAAACGTCCAAGCGAATCTCGGCCCGGCGAGCCACTGTACATGTTCGTGCTGCGTCACAATCGCTAAGTCCACGTCCAAACGCTGCATCTCTGCAATCAATCGCCGCTGCCGCCCGCGGCAAGCGCTGATGTCGATGTCGTATTTGCTCATGGGGAGTTCTCGCTGCCATCCGTGGGCTATTTCTGTTCACTGCGACCTCGAACCATCGCCAACAAAGATGTTTACCACCGTGGACCACGCTGCCTATCCTACAGGCGGAGACCGCCGATGACAACGTGCGATCCGTCTGTTCGTCGGCAAAAATGAGCCGCCATTCGACGATAATTTCATAAGTCCATTGCACGTGCAGAACCGCCGCGGATATGATGGTTGCTTGACGGTTCATGAAACGCCCGCCCTCATGCTGCTAGGAGCACAACCATGCAGACCCTCTCGCGCCGCACATTCGCCAAGGAAACTTTGGGCTCGCTGCTGACATTCTCGCTGCTGGAAACGCTGTTCCAGTGCGATGCGCTGGCCGACAAGGTGAAGCCGAACATCACACGATGGCTGACCGACGTCAACCAGCTTGGGTTGGACGCGAAGAGTGGGAAGCTAAGTCAACTCGATTGGCAGACGAAGATCGAGGAGTTGTACACACAGGTCGATCTTCCCGCGCTCTTGGAACTGATCGACTTCGAGCAACTGACATCGAACCTCAAACTGGCTGATAATGGCGTGCGGAGCCTGCGGTTCAGTTTCCAGAAAATCGAAGGCGTGCCCACCTCGCTGGTCTTCGGCAAGCAAATCTTCGCCATGAAGAAGGGCCGTTCCGTCGTGCCTCACGGGCACAACAACATGGCCACGGCGTTTCTAATTCTGCGAGGCCAGTTCGAGGGCAAGCACTACGACCGGTTGGAAACGCAGGCCGACCACTACATCATCAAGCCCACGATCGACCGCAAGTTCGGGCCTGGCCAGTGCTCGACGGTCTCTGACTTCAAGGACAACATTCACTGGTTCAAGTCGATCGACGACCAGCCGGCATTCATCTTCAACATTCACATTCTGGGCGTCGACTCGTCCAACAAAGAATCCACCGGCCGCTTGTACCTCGACCCCAACGGCGAACAGCTCTCCGGCGGCCTGATCCGCGCCCGCAAGATCGACTACGATGAAGCTCACAAACTGTATGGTTGATGTTAGAGGTGCCGTTGATTAAAGGATGGCATTTCTGCGTCAACTTTAACGAATGGTTCGATTATGCCTAATACTTGGAATTTGACGGTCCGATAAAGTGAGTAATGGGATCGTTCGGATAATCTTCGCGAAGGGCAGTCGAGTGCTATTGCACTTGCATTGCGGAGGGAACCAAGATGCAACGTCTCTCGCTCATGATGGCCGTAATATGGGGAATGAGTTTCCTGCCAGGATGCGCGCACACGCAACTTCGGTGGAACACAACGCATCAAGCCAACACCCTGACGGATATTTTTGAGCAGCAGGTGCTGGATAATCTCGCCATGTTCGTTCATGATCCAGATGCACTTCCGTCATTTGCATATCCGAACCAGGGGGGCGCCGATGTGACCGACAACGGTTCCATTGGAAGTGATACATCTTGGAATCGTCTTGGGTTTTCCACGGAGGTTCTGAAACTGAGTGCTAGCCGAAACATGAAGGAAGCCTGGACGCTGACGCCGGTCTACGACGTTCGCCGTCTCGAATTGATGCGTTGTGCATACCAACATGCACTGTTCTGCGCGGGACTGTCCGGTAGCATGAAGGTTTGCCCGGATTGCGACAAAATTCAGCGCACCTTTTATTTGGGCGACTATACGTCGAAGTACGACGATAATCCGGCGGAAAATTCGCTCGCGACGTTTTCAAGGAAAACGGGCCGAACCACGCCTGCTTGCTTCGAGGCGGTGGCGTGGTTAGCCTGCGGCGAGCGAAAATGTCTGCCTAAAAACTGCAAGTGCGTGAAGATGGGCCACTACTGCGGCACGTACGTCTGGGTCGTTTCGGGCGGACAAGATGAACTCACAAAACTCACCTTTACGATTCTGGATTACGCCTTTTCGCCGCAAGCGCCAAAATCGAATCGAACGAAAGAAGTAACATGGTACATCGGTGAGAATGGGCTTCCGGTGATCCGAGAAAACGCGGCTCAGGAAATTAAGGCGATAGTTCCATTCAGTGACAAGGTGCGACTCAAGACAGAAGGCGCCGAACTTCCCGCCAACGCCACAGACGCGCAAAGGACAGCAGCCGAAGAGTTGAAGAAGCGGGGTGAGGAGATCGACGACGCCTTCAAAGACCTTCCAACTCCAAGCTATTCGCTACCCCCGATTATGCAGCCACCGAGCGGCTTCTCACCTCTGCAGTTCGAGCTTAAC
The DNA here is from genome assembly GCA_041744735.1 of Pirellulaceae bacterium. Taxonomy (GTDB): domain Bacteria; phylum Planctomycetota; class Planctomycetia; order Pirellulales; family Pirellulaceae; genus JBGTKH01. The sequence goes on from JBGTKH010000031.1 coordinate 9,311, forward strand.
CGACAATTCCTGACACCCCAATCGACTCCAACTCCATAATCGGCGATTGACAACCGGGC
>JBGTKH010000032.1:0-8082 GCA_041744735.1 Pirellulaceae bacterium
CGGAACGTTTATCCTTAGCCATCCTTGGCTCTCCCGGTGCGGTGAAGTGTTGAACAACTCACAGCATCGCGGAGAGCCGCTTCTTTTAGGAATCCCAATCTGGGCCGCCCGACCTCCGGTACAATGGCCTAAAGTGCAGTATAGCTGGATTTGCACGAATTCAGCTATACCGGAGCCTTACGATGATTCACTTGAAAGGACACGCAGCACTCATCACCGGTTCGACGAAGGGCGTGGGCCGGTCGATCGCCGAAGCATTGGCCGCCGCAGGTGCCGACGTAGTGATTCATGGCCGCCAGCAAGGTGAAGATTCGGACGCCGCGCTAAAGCGCTGCCGCGATGCGGGCGTGAAAGCGGATTTCATCACCGGCGATTTGTCGGGACCGACCGCGGCGTCGGTCGACGAAGTGTTCGGCAAATCGCTGGCCGCGATGCCGTCGATCGACATCCTCGTGAACAACGCAGGCACGTACGACGACGTGCCGTATTTGGACATGGAACTGGAGCGGTTCGAGCGGATCATGCGGCTGAACGTGGCGGCGCCGTTTTTTCTCACGCAACGTTTCGCCCGTCGCTGGATCGAGAATGGCGTCGCCGGCCGCGTGCTGATGATCGGCTCGATCAACGGCCGCTTGGCGGAACCGGTCCACTCGTGCTACGACACGTCGAAAGGCGCGGTCGAGATGATGGTCAAGACGCTGTGTGTCGAACTCGGCCCGCACAACATCCGCGTGAACGGCCTGGCCCCCGGCCTCGTGCGCACGCCGCTCACCTCAATCATCGACCGCGACGCTCGGTTCAAAAGTTGGATGAGCCTGCACACACCCAACGGCCAAGTGCCGCACAGCGACGTCTGCGGCGCCGGCGCCGTCTACCTGCTCAGCGATGCCGCCTCTCACGTCCACGGCCACATGCTGCTCATCGACGGCGGCATGAGCGCCTGGCAACAGCCGGACATGCCGACGTGTTGGTAGCCACTTCGCAAGCGGTGCATTGCTGACGAACAAACGAGAATCACGTATAATACAAAGCAGTCGAAAACCGTATTCCGTGTCTCTCGTTACGACTCGAAAGCATGCCATGACAAAAATCACCATTACCGCCGAAACTGCGGCCGAGTTTGATCAAGTCAACGACGCAGTTGAAGTCTGTGACGAATCGGGCCGAAGGGTGGGCTACTTTTTCCCGCCCGGAACTCTGAAAACATTGTCGCCACTATCGTCCGACGAACTTGAACGTCGTCGCCAGCAGCGTAGCGGTCGCCCACTGAGCGAGATTCTAAAAGACCTCGAGCGACGCACATGAAGTACACCGTACTCTGGACGTACGACGCCGAACAGGAATTGGCAGCCATCTGGCTCAACGCGAGCGACCGTGCCGAAATCACCGCGGCGTCAAGCGCGATCGATCGCGCCCTCAGCGTCAATCCTCTCGATCAGGGCGAGTCGCGTGAAGGTGCTATTCGCGTCATGTTCCGTGGAGCGCTCGCCGTAGAATTCGAGGTACTGCCTGATGATCGAATCGTGTACGTGCTGTCGGTGTGGAGAATCAGATAGGTTGAGCGGGCAGCACAGTAACCGACTGATTTGGTCCAATTACCACGCCGTCCACCCGCCATCGATAACGAGGTTCTGGCCGGTCATGTAGCTGCTGGCGTCGCTGGCCAGTAGCACGACGGCGCCTTTCAATTCGTGCGGCTGGCCCATGCGGCCGAGCGGGGACTTTGTACATAGCCGCTCGACCATCGCCGCGGGGGCTCGGTCGGATGGGAATGGGCCGGGGCTGAGGCAGTTGACGCGGATGCGGTCTTTGGCCCAGTAGACGGCCAAATGGCGAGTCATTTGAATAATGCCGCCTTTCAGTGCGTGATAGGCGACGGGGCTGGCCGGGCAGATGTCTTCGTAGGCGTCGGGATACGAAGCGACCAGGCCGTACATCGACCGCCGCCAGTTGTTCCTGAAACAATTGCGGCCGGACAGCCAACGGCGGTGCCGCACCAACACCCGGTACTGGCGCATCCGCGGGCTAGGCCGGTAGGCTTCGGGGATCATGTCCAGAGCCGGAATCTCGGCCAGGACCTGGGCGTCGATCTTGTCGGTTTTGTGTTTGCATTCGGCGATCACCCGTAGCCTCTGTGACCGATCGTAAGAGCGACATGCCCGGTGAGAGCGGAAAAGGCCTCCGTGCCTCCGCGCCCATTCCTTGGTGACTTGCTATCCCCATAGTGACACCGGCTGGGTGCGCTTGGATCTTCTGATCTTTCCCCCACCGGGCATGATCGCTACTCGCTTGTTACGCGGAAAGGTTGTCGAACAATTGCCGAAACTCCGGCATGCGTTCGTCCAGATACTTCAGCCATGCTTCGGGCCGCCACAACTCGACGCACACGGCAGCACCGACGACCAGCACTTCGCCGCCCGCCTCGACGCCCAGAAATTCGCGAAAACCTTCGGGGACCGACAGCCGTCCCTTGCCCGCAATCTGCACGGCCTTGTGACGTGTTGAAAGCAGACGTCCCAGCATCTGCACTTCTTCCACACGTTCGCCCAGCCGGCCGGCTTGCATTTTGCTTTCCACGAGCCGCACGCCGCTGTCCAATTTCGCCTGCCACTCGGCCGCATTCCACAGACTCAGGCAACCGGGGCGCTCTTTGGCCAGAATGCAGTCCAATCCCGCCGTCGTCAGCGGGTCGATCAATTCGGGTGGGATCGACAGGCGAAACCGGTCGTCCAACGTGCGCCGAAATTCGCCGAGGATGAACGGAATCGTTGCGGACATCGGTCGGTGCTCCACGAGCAATCCAGTGGCCTACCGCGAATCCGTGCAGCATCTCGAAGCCTCGAAACTAGCGGAATCGAATGATGGGCAACTGTCCCGCAATCTTGGCAATGAACTTGATTGATTTGGGCTGATTTCCCATCGGCTGAAGCAGTCTACCAAGTTCCTTTGCCATTGCAAGCCTGTACCGGAAAATTTTTTCCGCGACCCAGATCGGCACGTGACAAAACCACGTCGCCGAAGAGAAAGGAGCCACTGAGTCAATGTCAATTCACTCGCCCAGTGTCGACTTGCGCCGCAGGATGTGATGATAGTGTTGTGCGAAACGGTGCGCTTCGTCGCGCACGTACTGCAGCAATCGCAGTGCGAATGAATGGCGGCTGAGTCGTAGCGGCTCGTTGCTGCCGGGCGTGTAGATTTCCTCATCGCGCTTCGCCAGAGAGAGGATCGTCGGCGGTTCGATGGACTGCTCGCGAAATGCCGCCAGCGCCGCGCCGAGTTGTCCTATGCCGCCGTCGATCAACAGCAGATCGGGAAACACATCCGACTCGTCGCTCAGCCGCTTATAGCGCCGCGCGACGACTTCGTGAATGCTGCGATAGTCGTCGATACCCGCGACGTCGCGAATCTTGTAGCGGCGGTAGCCCGGCTTGAACGGCAAGCCGTCGATGAATTGCACGACGCTGGCCACCGTTTGCCCGCCGCCCAGATGCGCGATGTCCACGCCCTCGATCGTTCGCGGCACCGTGTCGAGTTTCAGAACCTTGCGCAGTCCCGACAAGCCCTTTTTGGGATCAATGTAAAACACTTCGGGCTGCGCGTGTGTGTCGAGTTCACCGCGCTGGTCGAGCGTTTCCAGCATGCGGATCTCGTCGCGCAGCCGCGCCGCCTTTTCAAACTCCAACGCCTTCGCAGCCGCGGCCATTTCCTTTCGCATCTGTTTCAGCAGCGAGGTTTTCTTTCCCTCCAAGAACATTTGCAGTCGCTTGATGTCGCGGCGGTATTCCTCTTTGCTGATCCGCAGGTTGCACGGCGCCGTGCATTGTTCAATGCTCGCCAGCAGACACGGGCGGAACCAGTTCCAGCGCTGGTCGTGCTCTTCGATGTCCAGGCTGCAGGTGCGGAACTTGAAGATCTTCTGCAGCACTTGCACCGCCCCGCGCAGCGAGCCGGCGTTGGCGAACGGGCCGTAGAGCTTCACGCCCTTTGATTTCGGTTCGCGAGTCACCTCGACGCGAGGAAAATCCTCGTGCGTAGTGATCATCAGGTAGGGAAACGTCTTGTCGTCCTTCAAATCCCTATTGTGCTTGGGCTGTACATCTTTGATCAGCCGCGACTCGACCAGCAGCGCGTCGACTTCGCTTTCGCATTCGATGTAGTCGATGTCGCAGATTTCGTGCACCCACACAGCCGTGCGCGACTCTTCCTCGGCCCCTTTCAAGAAATAGCTACCAGCACGCGCCCGCAGATTCTTCGCCTTGCCGACGTAAATCACGCGAGCGGCGGAGTCTTTCATTAAGTACACGCCGGCCGTCTGCGGAAACTCGCGCACCTTCGCCGCCGCGCGGCGGAACCCAATTTCTTCCGCCGCCGATGCGCGCGATTGGTCCGCGGAATTAGCAATGTAATCGTTCTCGTCGGCCATTGGCGGTTCCCGCGAATGCTCCGTCCGTCGTGGTCCTGGTTCCCAAGCCGGAGCTTGGGAACGAGATTGTTCTGGGAACGTGATTGATTTGACTCGACTCTGTTGCTGTAAACCGCAACCTGTCTCTTGATTCTAGCGGCTCAGCAAACCAGTGGGGAAGTTCAGTCGCGGAGGGCTGCGCGGGCAGAGTCACTTCAGAATCTGAAATAGGTTGCTGTATTGATCCGTCCACAGCGGCACAGACTTGGTGGTGTCTTCAACCGGGATGGCTGCGTCTCGCAATGCTGGGTCACTGAGCAATCGCTCGTTGTTCGTCACGATCAACCACTGAGAGTCGGCGAAACCGGCTTGGCGGTTGCCGGCCCGTTGGACTTTGACGACGTACATTTCGAGGTGTTTCGCCAAGCCGACCACGACGGGTGTCAGGTCAAGGTGGCGGTTGCTGATGTGCACCGCGATCACGCCTTGGGGCTTCAGTCGCTGCTGGTACAAATCAAACGCCTCCTTGTTCAGCAGATGCACAGGAATCGCGTCGCCGCTGAACGCATCCAGCACCAGCACGTCGTAGCTTTGCGGCGGCTCCCGTTCCATCGATAGCCGAGCGTCGCCCAAATCAACTTCAATCTCCGCCGGGCTATCGTCCAAGTAAGTGAAGTATTGTCGAGCCAACTCTTCGACCTGCGGATTGAGTTCGTAAAAGCGATAGAAGTCACCGGGCCGGCCGTAAGCAGCCAACGTGCCGGTCCCCAGCCCGACGATGCTAACTCGAAGCGGCGGCGATTGCTGAAAGTGCCGCAAGGTGATTCCCACGCCGCTCTTCTCGTCGTAATATTCCGTCGGCACGTCGCCACGCTCCGCGTCCAGATGCTGAAAGCCATGCAGGATGCGCCCGTGATACAGGGCTCGCGCGTACGGTCGGCCATTTTCGTTACGGTACTGAGCGACGCGCAACACGCCGTAAAAGTTGCGAGTCACCGCCAATGACGTCGGATCGGTGACGTCGGTCAGAATCTGCACGATGACAATCGTGGCCGCGAGCGAAGTTGCGCCCAGCAGCCACAGCCGTCCCCGATGATCACCGCCATGCAAAGTCCTTTGCCCCGCGCCGTCCGCCAGCACAGCCACCGCCAAAACAAACGCCGCGGCCAGTCCCAAGTTCAGTTCATAGTAGGCGGAGAAGATCAGCGGGCAGATCAAAGCGACAAATACACCGCCCAGTGCCCCGCCCGCTGCGACGGCAAGATAGAAAGACGTCAGATGACGCACGGGTGGCTTGCGGCGTACTAGCTCCCCGTGGCAAACCATGCAGATCAAAAACATTGCGGTCAGATACACGGTCACTTGAACTGTCAAGTCGCCGACAATGCCCGCCAGGGCAAAACCAATCTGCATTCTTGACAGCAGCTCGTCGATGCCTTGGTGCACGATGTTGATGCAAATGGCCAGAATCGACATCACAACAGCCACCGCGAACCAGCGCCGCCGATACCAGGCTTCGCGATCGAAGCAAATGATGAACGACAGCAGATACAAACTGAGCGGCGCGACCCACAAGAACGGCACTACTGCCACGTCTTGACAGACGTGGTTCGTGACCGCCAAGAACATCAAGGACGCCAATGCCGGCAGCAACAGCCACGAGAGGAACTGTCTCGAATCTGGCGCGGCAGTCTCGTCTATCTTCACTTGTTCGCCGCGTTTCTTAACGTCGCGGTCTTTCGTCTTGCCGCCACTTGCCGCCGCGATGCGGTCATCCGCCGGCGTCACTGCTGCCGTCGGCAATCGCCACGTCAAAATCACTAACCAAGCACACAGCAGCGCGAACACAAGAAAGGCCAGCGACCAGAGCGTGCCTTGGCGGCCAGTGGTCAGCGCCGGCTCGAACAGAAACGGGTAACTGAGCAGCGCACCCAGCGAACCGACGTTCGACAGCGCGTACAAACGATACGGCGACCGGCCGGCATACGCGCGGCTGTACCAGGCTTGAATCAACGGGCCGGTCGACGAGAGCACAAAGTACGGCAGCCCCACGCTGACCAGCAGCAGCAGCAGAATCCGCCCGGTCGGAAAGCGGCCGTCCGCCGGTTGCCAAGCCGCGTCGGGCGTGATCGGCAGCGTTGCCGCGGCAGCGACCAGCAGCACCAAGTGCACGGCCACCTGCCATCCCGGACGCGACAACCCATTGAGCCAATGCGCGTACGCATAGCCGCCCAGGAGCAGCACCTGGAAGAACAGCATGCATGTCGTCCACACCGCTGGACTGCCGCCGAACCACGGCAAGATCACCTTGCTAATCAGCGGCTGCACCTGAAACAGCAGAAACGCGCTCAGAAAAATCGTCGCCGCGCACCACCAGGCAAAACCGATTCGTTGGTTGTCGCCCATCAAAACATCCACTGGCCGTTGAAACTCTGCAAATTGCAAATGGAATCATAGCGGGGCGCCGCGCTAGGGGCGAGTCGATCGAGGCACAACGCAGAGGACGAACTTCGACTCGTCGTCGGCGGCATCGTCGCCGTGGTCCCCGGCCAATTCGGTATCGCCACATTTTCGCCGCTCTTGGACCCCAAAGGCAACAGCGTCCGCGGCATTCGAGTCTTCCAAGAATTCTCACACCGCTTCGGCCTACACGTCTTCGAATCCGGCTTCACCGGCGAATCGTTCCAGGATCAGCTAAAGCCCATTCGACGGTCGTAAACTCAATGCCTGACGCGAGTGGGCGGCAGGGATCGTAATGACAATTTGTGTTGGTAGCCAAGTCCTGGTCAGGATCTTTGCTCGCCTGCATCTAACAGCCAAGTTGCCGCCGCATGCACCGTCACGCCTTCGGCCATTGTTGTGGCGGCGTCGGTCGTCAAGGTAACAATGTGCAAGGAGGCTTGGGGATGCTCGTTCAATGCGGCGGACAGTGCCCGCGTTTCGCGCTCACGAGTTTCCGGCGCACCGAGGTCGGCACAAACCTGAATCAACTCTGGTTTTCCCACCGGATAGCGGGCCAAAAAGTCGACCTCGAAGTTGTCGGCCGTTCGAACGTAGGTTACTTCCGCGCCGCGTCGTTCCAGTTCCAGCGCAACGGCGGTTTCCAAAGCATGGCCGATGTTCGCCTTGCCGCTGCGGTCGAAGACAGGTATCAAACCGGGATCGATCGGGTATGCCTTTCGTGGATTGACCATGCGCCGACGCTCCGATTCCGTAGCAATCGGAATGGTGCGGACCAAAAACGCATCTTCCACATTATTCAGGTAGGAGTGCAGCGTGTCCTTCGCGACGGGAATGCCTTGCGATCGCAGGTCGCCGTAGAACCTGTTCACGCTGAATGCTCCACCGGCGTTGCCAAGCAGTTGCCGAACCATCCACCGCAGAGCGACCGGGTGCGAAACCGAATGCCGCTCAATCACGTCACGCAACATCGCCGTATCCACGTACCCGCGCAGCAATTCGAATCGGTCGCGAGGATCGACACCATGTGCCTCGGGATACCCGCCGACGACAAGGTACTCCTCTAACTGCTTGTCCAGCGTTGAACGTTGCGCCTTCGTCAGTCGGCGAGTGGCTTGCGCGGGTTCTTCGCCGCGATGCCGGATGAACTCGCGAAAACTAAACGGCAGCACCAACGCTTCCATCGCCCGGCCGCGCATACTCGTGGCCACCTCGCGGCT
>JBGTKH010000033.1:0-3726 GCA_041744735.1 Pirellulaceae bacterium
ATTCCACAGGCGGATCGTGTTGTCCGCGGCGGCCGTGGCGGCGATCTGGCCGTTGGGGCTGACGGCGATCGACTGCACGGGCTTCGTGTGACCCGCCATCGCAATCGGCGCGGCGGGTAATTGCCAAATGCGGATCGTGCCGTCGGCTCCGGCGGACGCCAGCCGCAGGTTGTCCGGATGGAACGACAACGCGTTGACCGCGCCGTCGTGGCCGGAAATATATTGTCGGTCGGCGCCGTCGGCGATGTTCCAGAAGCGAATCACGCCCGCGTCGTCACCGCTGGCTGCCAGAGCATTGTCGGGACGAATGGCAATGGACTGCACCGCGCCGGTCTGGCCCATCAGTTCGCGCGCCAGTTGTCCCGACGCGATGTCGAACACCAGCACCTTCTTGTCCGCGCCGCCCGTAACGGCCAGTTGCGTGGTGCTGGACACCGCCACGGCTCGCACGGCATCCGCGTGGCCAGCCAGAGTCTTGGGAACCGGCACCGGCAATTGCCAGAACTTCAGCGTCCCGTCGGCTCCGCTGGAAAACAGCAGTTGATTGTTCGGATGAAATGCCAGCGACGTGACTTTGCCGTTGTGAGCGGCCAGCGTCCCTTGCGGTTTGCCATCGAATGAATTCCACAGCCGAATCGCGCCCGCTACGTCGCCCGATGCGAACTGATTGTTGTCCGCGCGAAACGCCACGCTGATCGCCTCGGCCGTGTGACCTTGCAGCGTCGCAACCAACTTGCCGTCGGCCAACTGCCACAGACGCACGGTCTTGTCGTTACCGGCGGTGACCAGCAAATTCCCATCCAGGCTGATCGCCAACCGTGATACCGGCCCAGTGTGTCCCGCGAAGAACTGCAGCGGCTTGGGCTGCGGGATGTCCCACAAGCGGATCGTGTTGTCCTGCGCGCCGGAAACCAGCGAGCGGCCGTCGGGTGTGACCGCCAGACTGAGCACCTGTCCCGTATGACCCAATAGCGTACGCAGCTCCGTCCCGCTGCCGGCGTCCCAAAGTTTGATTGTCTGGTCGGCACTGCCCGTCGCCAGATTGATTCCGTCCGGCGTGTAGACCGCAGTGTTGACGGCCCCGAGATGCCCGGCCACAGATTGGGGCGGCGCCGCCGGCTGTTGAGCAAGCGACCGCTGGCCCGCCGCCAATGCCAGGCTCGCGATCAGCAATGACACGATCGCTGTAAACCGCCGTCGCGTAACAAGCTGCCCCTGGGAACGAATCCGTTTCGATGCGCCGCGCTGCGACATAATCTCACCTCGCCTAAAGGTTGTCGTACTGATCTCCGTCAGTTTTCCCGAGAGCCGCCGGGTCGCGGCCGGTCGCATTAAGATACCTTGATCCGTCCGCAATGCAACCATTTCAGCCAGAGGTGGCTATTTGGAGCGACTCTGCGAATATCTGCGTTGTCTGCGTTGTCTGCGTTTAAATCATTTCTTGAAACGCAGATTTCGCGGATTTCGCAGAGGGGTGGCGGTGGGAGTTACTTCTGCTGCAGCTTCAAGACTGCTTCGCCGAAGGCGACGCCTTTGAGGTAATATGTCTTGCCGGAGCCGAGATAGTGATAAGGGCGGTCGTTGCCCACGGTTTGCCAGAGGGCTTTCTGTTCGTCGGTCCCCTTCCAGTAACCTTTTTCGTACAAGTCGTGGGCGTACGTGTCGTAGTATTCGGCCGTCGGTACGAAGGCGACGTTGCCTTGGAACTCGGCGAGCTTCGCGGCGGCGGCCTGAGCCTCCTGAAAGGCGCCGCGATTCGGGATGCCGCCGGTGCTCAATTCGCCGATGACAAACGGCATCTGCGGCGCGTTCAAATCCTGGCGGACGTCACGGATGAACTGGACGAGCCAGTTCGTGTAGTCGACATACTGATTCGCACGCAGGTCGCCGTTGATGATGTCGTTAAATCCCTGATGCCAGATGAAGCCGGCGATTTCGATGTCGCGATCTTTCAGTTCCGGAAACCGCGTGCCGATACTGGACAACTCTTCCTCGGCGTGCCGGATCATCTCGCGATAGTAGTGGCCGTAGCGCTGTTGGACTTCGTCCAGCGTCGACGCGGGCTTGTTCTTGCGGGCACGCTCCAGCGCAGCTTGCAACTCGGCATCGGTCGGCGGCGCACCCGGCGGGCGGAAATCGACGGCCAGCGACTTGCCGCCCCACGCGATCTTGATCAACAACACCGGCGCGTCGATCGCGTTGCCGACGGTGTGACCGAACCCGAATTCGGGCCCGATCGATTCGGGCTCCTTCGTGCCGTAGCCAACGGTTAGTGGGCCATGCTTTGCTCCGCCGCTCTTCGACGGGAACGTGATCCACACGTCGTCGCGGACTTTCCACCCGTCTCCGTCCTTGAGTCCCGCGTAGGTCGGCTTGATCAGCGGGTCTTCCTTGTACGTGTCAAGATGAGCCGGATTGCCCTTGCCTTCCATGTTCGACTGGCCGACCAGAAAGAACACTGGCACAGCGCTCTCCTTGTCGGCGGCCGAGGCCAGTGACGAAACTAACGATGCGGCGGCCAGCCACAACCAACAAAACGCGATTGTGCGAGAGATCTTCATCGGGTTTCCTTTCTATCACAATTCAAAACCGTAGCTGAAGTTGCGAAACTTCAGAGGACCGCTGAATTCTTGCAAATTCAGCTACCGCTTGGGTCTAAGCATCCTCGCCTGCCGAATCGTCGGTGTCGTCCGGCGCGCGGCGTTTGATGAGGGTGACTTCGTTGCCGGCGTCGTTGAAGGTGACTTCGTCCATGATCGAGCGCATCAGGTTGATGCCGCGGCCGGGGGCGTGTTCGGATTCGGACAGGTCGGCGCGGTAGGCGAGCTTGGCGTGGTCGAAGCCCTGGCCGTCGTCGCCGATTATGAATACGGCTTCGTCACGATCGATTTTTGCGTGCACGCGAATCCGGCGCTGTTGATACGGGGGCTCGAAGCTGCGCTGGTTGGCAATTCGCACGTAGGCTTCGCGGTCGGGTGCTGCGCGGCGTGAGCCCATTTCCAGATTGCCGTGATAGTAAGCATTGAGCATCGCCTCTTCCAGTGCGATGCCCACGCGGACGCGTTCCGTTTCGTCCTCTAGCGGCATGCAGCGCAGCATCTGCTGCACGTGGCTGGCCAGCGACTTGATCAACGCCATGTCGTTGCGCAGTACGAAGCGGCTGTCGCTGAAATCCAGAAAGTGCATCATGTGCGGATGCGCGCGGTCCTCGTCCGCAGCCTCTAAGATGCGGCGCACGGTGGGCAGCAGGTCTTTGTTCAGATTGGCTTTGGGAACGTAGCCGGCCGCCCCGCGCCGCAGCGCTTCGGCGGCGATGTCTTCGCTGCCCAGGGCCGTCATCAGAATCACGGGCACGCGCGGGAAGTCGCTCTTCGCGGCCGTCACCAATTCGAGCCCGTTCATCACCGGCATGTTGATGTCGGCCAGCAAAATGTCCGGCCGCTCGACAGCCATCGCCGCCAGTGCCTCTTTACCGTTAGCCGCGTAACTAATGTGGCAGGGGAGACTCTGCTCCAGCAACCCGCCGGCCATGAGGCGGTCCACTGCGGAATCGTCAACAACCAGCACGTTGGGCACGATGAACTCCTTGAACGTTGTGACATCGTTGGCGACCGGCGGCTGCGGAACAGAGCCGACCGGTCAACCATCCAGCGAATATCGTTGTCTTTGATCGTCGTCATCCTCGGGCATTTTTGGCGGCGTGTCAGGTTTGCGCGGTTTTTGGCT
>JBGTKH010000034.1:0-10580 GCA_041744735.1 Pirellulaceae bacterium
TGAAGCCGTCAGTGGACTAGATTCCTTCGACCGTCGCGCGGAACAAATCAAGGGGCTCGGCATGCTGGCGACGAAGGTCACCGCGGCCGGCCAGCCGTTGTGGTATACCGGCAACGCCACGGACCTGCCGCCGCAAATCGAGCGGACGCTCGAGCGCTACGTCGACCAATCGCATGCCAAAACGCTGCTGGTGATGCCGCTGCAAAGACCGGCCGACGACGCCGATTCTGAAGCGGCTCGCGCCGAACATCGAGACACGATCGGGGCACTGATCGTCGAGCAGTTTCAGGATCGAGACACTGACGCCGCCTTTCGTCAACGAGTCGAGATCGTGGCACAACACAGTGCCGATGCGCTGTCCAACGCACTGGAACACAACAGTCTGTTTTTGCTGCCGCTCTGGAAGACGTTGGGCAAGTCAAAGTGGCTGGTACAGGCCGGAATGCTAGACAAGACGATTGCGCTGGCCGCGCTGGCGGTGGCGTTGCTTGTCGCCGTGATTGTCGTGCCGGCCAATTTTGAATTGGCCGCCAATGGCACGCTGCGGCCGCAAGTCCGCCGCGAGATCTTTGCCGGTGTGGACGGCGTGTTAGAAGACGTGCCGGTCGAGCACGCCCAAATGGTCGAGCCCGGCCAGGTTTTGGCTCGGCTTCGCAACACCGATCTGGACGTCGACATTACTTCGGTGGTTGGCAAGAAGACTGCGACGCAGCAGCAGATCTTGTCCATCAAACGAGCGCTGTTGGACAACCCGCGGCTGACACTCGACGAACAGAATCGGCTGGCCGGCGAATTGGCTCAACTGGAAGAAACTGCCGACAGTTTACAGCGGCAGCTCGATCTTTACCGCGAGAAGGAACAGCAACTGGTGATCACTAGCCCGCAGCACGGCCAAGTTGTCACGTGGCAAGTCCGCGATCAATTGCTGCACCGGCCCGTACAGCGCGGACAACTGTTGATGACCGTGGTCGATCCCAGTGGCAAGTGGGAATTGGAACTGCTCATGCCCGAACGCCGCATGGGCCACATCACGCAAGCGGCGCGCGATCGCAAAGACGATCTGCCGGTGACGTTCATCCTGGCCACGCATCCCGGCCAGCAATTCAACGGCCGTGTGGTACAGATCGACCGCTCGGCGGACGTGCGCGACGACGAAGGCAACACGGTGCTGATCCGCGTGGCCATCGACAAAAGTCAACTGCCCGACCTCCGCGACGGCGCGGTGGTAACGGCCCGCGTTCACTGCGGCCGTCGCCCGATCGGCTACGTCTGGTTCCACGACGTGATCGAAACCGTGCAAGCAAAAATCTTATTCTGGCTCTAGTCCTGTATGAGTTTGCCCTCCATCATTTTGCAACCCCATCCAATCGCCATGAACATCACCACGATCACGCTACTAACCACCCTCGTTCTCAACGGCCCGCTGGCTCGTTCAGAAACTAGCCCTGCGTACGAAGCGGCGCAGGTCAAATACTGCCTCGTCTCGTTAATCGAAGAGGTGCAAGTGCCTGCACAAGAGGCCGGGCCGCTGGTCACAATGTTAATTAAAGACGGTGCGCTGGTGAAGCATGGCCAGTTGCTGGCGGAGATCGACGACCGTCAGCCGCAATTGCAAAAGTTCGCGGCTGAGATGGAACGCGATTCGGCCATCGCCCGCGCCAGCGACGACATCGAAGTGAAGTACGCCGTAGCCGCGCTGGACGTGGCTGACGCCGAATTGGCACAGAACGAAGAGATCAACCGCCGCTCGCCCGGCTCCGTGCCGGCGACCGAACTGCGGCGACTGCGGCTCACGAAGCGCCGAGCCGAACTGCAAATCGACAAGAGCCGCCTGGATCTGAAGGTCGCGGCGATGACAGCGAACGTGCAAGAGGCAGCGGTGAAGCTGGCCGAGGAAAACATCCAGCGGCGGCAGATCGCGTCGCCGATCGATGGCATGGTCGTGGCCGTCAATCGGCACGAAGGCGAATGGGTCAGTGCCGGTGAACCCGTCGTGCGCGTGGTTCGCATGGACCGTTTACGAGTTGAAGGCTTCGTGAGCGCGGCCGAATTCAATCCGGGCGAAGTGGACCGCCAGTCGGTAACGGTCGAAGTCGAACTGGCCCGCGGCCGCAAAGTCACGTTCAATGGCCAGGTAGTCTTCGTCAGTCCGCAGATCCAAGCCGGCAACAAATACCGCGTGCGCGCCGAAGTCGACAACCGCGTCGAACAAAACCAATGGCTCCTCCGCCCCGGCACATCCGCGGAAATGACGATTCATTTGCGCTAGTCTGTGGCCCAATGCATTTAGCACGAGGTTGTCGTCATTGGTAATGCAGTACTGCCAAGTTTGGTGTTGAAGCATCTCACCACCGACCCCGTGTCGATGGAAACATGACTGCAAGCTACTCCAACTCCCGGAAAGAATGTTCTCTCTCCCCTATATCCGCCGCAGCGCCGCGTAAAACAGAAAGGGAAGAGGCAAAGGGTGGTGTAGCCGAAATAGCTTCCAGTCAGCGTTCCACCGACGCGGGGTCGGTGGAGACGCGAACTTGGAACTGCTGTCATTGTTAATTCTTATTTCCTGCTTCGTCCTTCGTAATTCGTCCTTCGTAATTCGTCCTTCGTAATTCGTAATTCGTCCTTCGTCCTTCGTAATTCGTAATTCGTAATTCGTAATTCGTAATTCGTAATTCGTAATTCGTAATTCGTAATTCACTTCCCGTGTCTTCTCTCGCCGACAGTCTCGTCTCCAGCACTAGCCGCACATTGCGGTTGCGGATGCGGCCGGACTTAGCGGTGCAACGGCAGACGTTTCAGGGCCGCAACTACTGGGTCATCAAAGATCCCGTTGCACTGAAGTACTATCGTTTCGAAGAGGAAGAATACGCGCTGCTGGAAATGCTCGACGGCGAGATCAGCCTCGATGAGATTCAGAGCCGCTTCGACGAGCGATTTGCGCCGCAACGCATCACGCTGCAAGAGCTGCATCAATTCGTCGGCATGCTGTACCGCAGTTCGCTGGTCGTCTCGGACGCACGTGGACAAGGCCAGCAACTTCGCCAGCGGCGTCAACAAAACGCTCGTCGGCAACTTTGGTCGTCGCTCGGCAACGTGCTGGCGTTTCGTTTCAAAGGCTTTGATCCGGATCGGTTGCTGGCATGGCTCGACTCGTTGATCGGCTGGCTCTTCTCGAAACCGGCGATCGTTGCGTGTCTGACGCTGGCCGTGCTCGCACTGCTGCTGGTCACGGTCGAATTCGACGTGTTCGTGGCAAAGTTGCCCGCGTTTCATGAGTTCTTCGCGGCCAAGAACTGGATCTGGTTGGCACTCACACTCGCCGTGACCAAGGTCCTTCACGAACTGGGGCACGGACTGGCATGCAAACACGTCGGCGGCGAATGCCACGAGATGGGCGTGATGCTGTTGGTGCTCACGCCGTGCCTGTACTGTAATGTGTCGGACAGTTGGATGCTGCCCAGCAAATGGCGGCGAGCAGCCATTGGTGCGGCCGGCATGTACGTGGAGATCATGCTCGCGTCGCTGTGCACGTTTCTGTGGTGGTTCAGCCAGCCGGGCCTGTTGAACTATCTGTGCCTGAACGTGATGTTCGTGTGCTCGGTCAGCACCATCATCTTCAACGCCAACCCGCTGCTGCGATACGACGGCTATTACATTCTGTCCGACCTAATAGAAATCCCCAACTTGCGGCAAAAGGCCACGGCGATTCTGCAGCGCAAACTGAGCGCGTGGCTGCTGGGCCTGCGCGAGTCGCGCGATCCGTTCCTGCCGCAGCGGCGACAAATGCTGTTCGCCTTGTACTCGCTCGCGGCGGCCGCGTATCGCTGGGTTGTGGCGCTGTCGATCTTGTGGTTCCTGTACCGCGTGTTCGAGCCATACGGTCTGCAAATCATCGGCCAGACGATCGCCTTGGCATCGCTGTACGGCTTGGCGATTCATCCGCTGTGGCGACTCGGAAAATTCTTTTACCAACCGGGAAGGATACGTGCCGTGAAAAAGCCTCGCATGTTGGCCAGCGCTGCGGCGATTGTCGCCGTGCTGCTTGGGATTCTGCTGATCCCGCTGCCGCATCACGTGACGTGTAGCTTGCACGTCCAGCCGCGCGGCGCCGACGCGGTGTACGTGGATGTCGCGGGGATCGTCGAGCAAATCCACGCGCGGCCCGGGCAGTCCGTGAAAAAGGACCAGCCGCTGCTGACGCTATCGAACATCGACGTCGAATTGGCGATCGAAGGCATCCGCGGCGAGCGAGCACAACTGGTCTCGCGGTTAGAGAGCCTGCGTCAGCGGGCCTTCGAGGATGAGAACGCGGGGCTTGAAATCGCGCAGGTCGAAGAGTCGTTGGCCGCACTGGACCAACTGATCGAAAAGCGCCGCCGCGATTTGAGTCGCTTGACCATCGTCGCTCCGGCCGCGGGCGTCGTCGTCCCGCCGCCGTTGGTGCGCCCCGCTGGTTACGACTCGGGCCGTTTGCCCACTTGGTCGGGAACACCGCTGGAAGCGAAAAACCACGGCGCGTTTCTGTCCGACGGCGTGCTCGTCTGCCAAGTCGGCGACCCGCGCCGGCTGGAAGCCGTGTTGGCCATCGATCAAACGGACATCGAATTCGTCCGTGAAGGCCAGACGGTGGAAGTGTTTCTGGAACAACTGCCCGGCCGCACGTTCACCAGCACGATCCGGCAGATTTCGCAGGTCGACATGAAAACCACGCCCCGCAACCTATCGAGCAAAGGCGGCGGCGATCTAGCCACCACCGCCGACGCCACCGGCCGCGAGCGCCCGCTCAGCACCACCTATCAAGCCAACGCCCCGCTAGACGATCCCGCCGGCCAGCTAGTGCTCGCCTCCACCGGCCGCGCTAAAATCCGCATCGGTTACCAAACCGTTGCGACTCGCGTGTGGCGCTACGTTTGCCACACGTTTAACTTTCAGATGTAGACTCGTCGTCATTCCGTTCGGGAGTGAACTGGACACCGTCGTAGATTTCTGCGAGTGGCAATTCGGTGCCGACTTCGCCCAGCGGAAGCACGCTGTCCAACTCGGCGTAGACTTCTCGCACAAAGCCTTGATCGGTGCGGCGGTAGACAGTGACGACAGGAATTTCCTGTTCAATCAGCAAGTACGCTGACAGCGAAGGTATCGTCAAGTAAGCGTCTCTCTTCTCTCCTTCATCGGTGCGTCGCGTTTTGCGCGAGAGCACTTCCGCGATGAGCGCCGGCTCATCTTGAAAAGAATCGTCTGGAGGGTTGGGCCGGCAGATTACCGACGCGTCGGGATAATAGAATCGCAAGTGAGTTGGCAGGCGGACCCGGATTTTGGTGTCCGAGTTGTACGGCCGACACCCGCTGCCACGCAGCCGTGCGTGGAGCATGCCAAATACATTTCCAGCAATCAGATTATGCACATTCCGCGCCCCGGCCATCGCGTAAATCACGCCGCCGAGATACTCGTGTTTGATGGGCGAGACAAGTTCACCCGCCAAGTAATCCTCAACCGAAATGAGTTGACGTTTCAGGACTGCGCTCATACTGTTAGTGTATCCCTGAACCGGACGAGCATCAACCGCAATGTGCGCTGCACTCGCTCGCGCGGCACAAGGATTGATTTTCAACTAGGTTCGCGACCCTTCCGGCGCGTAGCGCAGCACGCGGACTTTTTCCATGGTGATTAGGCCCTCGCGGACCATTTGGTCGACTTGCGGTATAACGCGGTCGATGTTCTCTTGGCTGTCGACCACCTCGACCAGCATCGGCAAGTCTTGGCTCAGCCGCAACAGGTGCGTGGTGTGCAGGTGGCTCTTCGCGCCGAAGCCCACGATTCCACGCAGCACCGTGGCGCCGGCCAGCTTCTCGCGGCGGAATAGTTCGACCAGCGCCTGATATAGCGGTTTGCCGCCGTGTCGGTCCGCTTCGCCGATGAAGATTCGCATCAGCACTTGTTCGCCGTCGAGAACTCGCATCGCTTACTCCTTTGTTCGATCACACTCCGCCCACGATCGCCCGCGCTGCCGCGATTCCGCCCCACACAGCCAGCAGACCGAGCAACATGTTGGCCGCGATGTTACCGAGCGCCGTGTGCCACTGGCCGTCTTCCAAATAGCCGAACGTTTCGTAGCCGAACGTCGAGAAGGTGGTCAGCGCACCTAGAAACCCAATGGCCAGCGCCGAACGTGCCGCGGGTGAAATGGCGTCGGTGGCCAGGCTCACGTGCATCAACAGGCCGAGCAGAAAACAGCCGGCTACGTTCACCGTCAGCGTGCCGTACGGAAACGCGGCCCCCAGCAGCTTGTGCATCCAGCCGCTCACCGCATACCGAGCGATCGCTCCCGCGGCGCCGCAAATCGCGATCAACACCAAATTCCAAACGGCCGGCAGGATCGTTGACCAAGTAGCCTTGTCCACGGCGTTTCCAGTTTTAGGCAGCGTCCAACTCAGCGCATTGGGCGACGAGCAGAAACAATCTTACCCTTCCGTCGTAGCCGAAGTCGTGAGACTTCGGTCTTTGCGACAGGTCCGAAGTCTCACGACTTCGGCTACGGCATCATTCGGCCGCGCGTTTAACGGAACGAATCCAGAACACGCTGCCGTTCCGCTTCCAGCGGGAATTCTTCGTACGTCGTGAAGGCCGCGGCTTGCGTGGCCAGCGCCCGGGCACGGCGCGTGTCGCCGGTTGTGGGCCGCTGGTTACGCTGCTGTTCACCTGCGGTTCTCTTTTGCTGTTTGTCGAGATCCACCAGCGTGGATTGGATCTGACCAAACTGCGCGGCGTAGCTGGCCTGTGCTTGCTGATACCGCCGCTGGACATTGGCCCGCTGAGCGGCAACGGCAGCGGCGCGGGCTTCGAGCGCCGCCAATTCGGCGTCATAGCGCGACGCCAAGATGGCCAACCGGTTAATGTCGTTGATCAAAAAGTTTCGGCGCGCGGGGTCTTTTTCACGATCGGCCAAACTTTGCAGCCGGCTGATCTCTACGGAGATCTGTCCGAGTTGCTGCTGTGGAACGGTAGCTAAGCTCGACAACCGCGCCAGTTCGTTCACCAGCGGCTCGTCCTCTTTGGCGATCGCATCGAGTTCCGCTTTAGCCTCGCTGCGAAGTTTCTCGCGCCGTTCGTCCAACTCTTCGCCCTTCGCGGCAATCTGTTCCGCTTTGGCCTTCAGTTCGGCAGCCAGCCGCTGTTGTTCGGCTTCGGCGGCGGTCTTGGCGGCTTCCGCGCTCTCTTCCTTCGCGCCGGTCAAGTTCGCAAATTGATCGCTGACTCGGCTGCGGCCTTCTTCAAACGCTGATTCGCGCGCGGGGCCAAGTCGATCCAGAATCTGTCGCTTCGCGCGATCGCGAATTGCGGCACTCACCGCTCCGTCGGCCGGCCCTTCCAAAAAACCGACCAGCCGGCCCAAGAACCGCGCCGTGTCACGATGGGCGTCTTCCGCGGCACCCTCGGCGGCTTCCGGCGGAACAAGCTGACTGAGCTTCTCCATTTCGACCATCGCCGCCGCGTAGTTTTTGGTGAGCATCGACAGCCAAATCTTCGCTTTCCACAATGCGACGTTTTCCCTCTCATCGGCCAGCAGTTCATCGATCCGCTTGGCCCCTTCGGGATAACGGTGCTGCTTGATTTGCACGAGCGCGTAAGCGTACGAGACTCGCGCATCGCCGGGAGCCAGCCGCGCGGCTGCGGCGAATTGATCGTCCGCCAGGGCCCGCGCTTTGAACGAAGGTTCCCACCCCGTGTCGAACAATTTCACAACCGCATTCTGCAATTCGGCGTCGTCGGCAGACAACGGCGAAACTGCGCCCAACATCAACAGCACCGCGCCCGCTGCGGCAATCCACAGACGTACTAACATGGCCACTCTCCTCTTCCGATTAAGGCGTTGAGAATCAACGACTTGCTATCTATCCTAACTTCGTAAGCGACGTCAGGCAAGCAAAGTATTGGTTGGTTGAGGTGGTAGGTGCCAGGCAAGTAATCCGCAAAACGCAAAACCGATAGAATTCGTCAAACCGTGCAGCGGAATCATCGTCGGAATGTCGAGCCAGCTAGCCGACAGATAACGGCCGATCGCGTAAATCGCGGCCAGCGCCATGCCGGAAAGCAACGAGAGAGACGAGACCGCCAGCAGCGTGAGCACAGTCGGCGACTTGGCACGCAGCGCCACACGAAGTTGCTGAACGACTAACAACAGACAAGCGGCGACGAGAATCAGTGCCGACATCAATTCCATAATTGACGGCGCATTGGACAACTGGGACATGGTGATGCCGGCTCCCACGAGCGGCACGCCGAACACAATGCCGAGAACCAGCGGCGCGTTCAAACGCGACGGTAGAGTGTTGATCGTCAAGGCCGCGAGTAGTGGAAGTGCAAAGCCGGCATAGTGAAAGTGAACGCCGGTCAACAGCACGATGTCGTCGCTGAATCCCAGCGGCCGGGCGCCAGCGCGTGACAACAACATCCACCCGCCGCCAACGGCAACGAATATCAACGCGGCGCTGATGCACAGTTGTGAGTCGACAGCGCGAACGTTTTTCACGAACCGTGTTGTTCCCCACATGGCTAATGCCAGCGTTATGAGAAACCACGGAATGGCCGCCGTCGCAGCCAGGACTCCTTGTGGAAATGCGAAGGAAAGGGCCGACACCGCTGCTGCGATGAAAACACCGATCCACATTGCCCGCGAGAGGAAGCGCTGCGGCGGCGGGCGAGTGCTCGATGGAACTTTTTGTTGTGACAACACGATCAGGTGCAGGCCGAGCGGCACGATGATGACGGGTGCAAGTAGAAGGATGCATTCGGCCATGGGAAGTGGTTGGCTAGTGCACTGTCAGCCGTGCATTGATGGATAGCCGAAGTCGCCAGACTTTGGCCGGAACTCGGGAAAACCAAACTCTGGCGAGTTCGGCTACGTCGATCAGTTTACGGTTGACGGAGCGATAGGGCTATTCGGAGGGGTAGTCTGGTTGACGTGGCGCGGCCGGGCCAACCATGTCGCGGAGCGGCAGCGAGATGAACTTACTGCGCGTGGCATGCTGCATGGCTTGGGCTGAGAGGTGGCGGAAGCGGCGTTGCTGGCGGCGAACGTACGGGTAGCCAAGTTTGGCGAGCCAATGCCGGGGTTTGGAGAAGGCCAACAATTCGTACCACACGGAATCGTCCGCACGACGCCACTCGACCGCAAACCGCTCCTCGCCACGCTCCAAGTGATCGGAAAGCGTGCCGTACGCGAAGCCGAAGCGTTCGACTGGGCCGCACGCCTGTTCGCTCACCTCGTCAAAAGTGTAAACAATTCGCGCCGCATTCAGCGACCAGAAACAGAGTGCGCGAAACAGCACTCCGACCACCGTGCCCACGGCGATCGGCTTGTCGCCCCAGTACAATTCAACCATTTCCTCCGGAAACATTTTCCAGGCACGAATGGCCGCCTTCGCGCGCTCGAAAACTTCACGGCCGTGACCCAAAAAGGCACTGTGGTAATCGACGTCATAGCTCGCCGAAAACCGGCCGCGCGTGGCACCGACTTCCGCGTAAGACAACGTCGCGTCGCGCTGTGCAATCAAGTAGGCAATCACGTCAGCGTCGGTTGGCTTTGCGAGCGTGAACATAGCGGCTCCACGATTCGGGTTGGTGCTTAGACAACCGCGAAAGCGACGAGAGCTTAACGTGCGGCGGTCGCTAAATCGCTTCGTCTTCGGCGGTTGGCGGGCCGGTGAGAAGTCGCGGGCCG
The DNA here is from genome assembly GCA_041744735.1 of Pirellulaceae bacterium. GTDB lineage: Bacteria > Planctomycetota > Planctomycetia > Pirellulales > Pirellulaceae > JBGTKH01. Next base: position 9,722 of record JBGTKH010000034.1, read on the forward strand.
TGTTTGGTGAGAGCGACGGTGTGTTCGAAGTGGGCGCTGGGCTTGCCGTCGGCGGTGACTTGCGTCCAGTGGTCGGCCAGGCATTTCACGGCCTTGCTGCCCATGTTCACCATCGGCTCGATGGCCAACACGAGGCCGGGGACGATTTCGAAGTCGGGGTTCTTTTGGAGGTCCTGCGGATTGAAGAAGTTCGGGACTTTCGGATCTTCATGCATCTCGCGGCCGATGCCGTGACCGACGAAATCTTCGACGACTGAGTAGCCGGCGTTGTGCACGTACTTTTCCAACTCACGAGCCAACTCGCTCCAACGTTTCTTCTGCGGCAATAGTTGGATGGCAAGTGCGAGTGTGCCGCGGGTCACGTCGAGCAGGCGTTGGACTTCGGGAGTGATCGTGCCGACCGGATGCGTGACCGCCGCGTCGCCGCACCAGCCGTCCAGTTTGCAACCGGTGTCGAGACTGACGATGTCTCCTTCCTGCAGCACGCGGTCGCCGGGAATTCCATGCACGACTTGTTCGTTTACCGAGATACACGTAACCGCGGGAAAGGGCACTTTGCCGGGAAAACCTTTAAAGAGCGAGATCGCACCGTGCTCTTTCAAGACGCGCTCAATGGCGGCGTCGAGCTCGCGCGTGGTGACGCCGGGCTGGACGAGCTTAGCGGCTTCCTGATGCGCTCGCCAAACTACCAAGCCCGCTCGACGCATGTGCCGGATTTCGCGTTGCGAGCGAAGATTTAACAAGGTGGTTGTATCCTGCGGATATTCAGATATCGGAGTGGATTACGCGTTTAGCGGTAGTCAGCGGAGCGAGAATCGTAAATTCGCAACAGCACTCGGGTGGCCGGGGGGGGGGGGGG